>CABQJA010000054.1 GCA_902464345.1 uncultured Clostridium sp. | reverse complement strand
GTACTTAACCGTTTTTGTATAGGGGTAAGGTGTCACATCAATTGTAACCCTACAACTTCCGCGGTTTTATTTCGTAGAAACGATTGACATTTTATTGGAAATCCAGTAATCTTGATTGCGGACTATACTAATTGAATATACATTTGCAGGTTCTGACCCAAGAGGTCAAAGAGGAATACGGTGTAAATCCGTAGCAGCCACTTCTACTGTAACGTGGACAAAGGAATAATCTGCCACTGAATACGGATGATAGGTAACTATGTATATCTTATGCATATCATCTGGAGTTTGGGAAGGCGTTCCGGCGGGAAGCGAAGCCAGGATATTCTGAATCAGCAAGACTCTTCTGAGATGGGGAAGGTCAATATTTGCTTCGATGAACAGTCGGGGCTTAATGTTGTGTGCCATTTTAGAACAGGAAACAGTATTAAGCGCGGCTGTTTTTTGTTGTTTATGAATGGTGACGAGGGGACACAGATAGAATTCTATTACTCTGCAAATGTAACATGTAAAGGAGAAAACTTATGAAGAAGAACTTTCAACAAGGCGTAAAAAGAGCAGTCAGCCTTGTACTGTCTGCTGTGCTTGCGTTGTCCCCGACAGTTTCTCTGTTGCCGGCATCTCCGGTTTATGCAGAAGAACTGACAGAGCAAAGTGCAGAGTATACGATATCTACGGCAGGGGAGCTGCCAACGGATAGTGAGGGTAATTATGTGATCGCAGCGGGCGAATCTTATGCACTGGAAGCTGATCTTACGATTCCTTCCGGGAAATGGTTCAGTAGTATTGAAGGAACCCTGGATGGAAACGGACATACCATTACATTAAGTGATAAGCCGCTTGCAAATAAAGTTTCCGGTATGATTGAGAATCTGGGGATCAAATCCGATTCGGCAATCGAGTATGAAACAACGGCAGGAAGTATGGCAGTGGAAGTATCCGGAACAATCCGGAACAGCTACTCCACGGTTAACATGACCTGTACGGATGAGGATTGGAATTTTTATGAGTTTGGCGGATTGATTGGAACCTTAACGGCGACAGGAGCAGTTGAGAATTGCTACTATGCAGGAAAGATTTCCGGTATGGTATCCAAAGGATCGATTTCCGGTATTACGTATTCTGCCGATATAAAGCAGTGTGTATACCAGTCACCGCTTTATGGTATGGCATATGGAAGTAATAAGCCTTCAACTGATAATAATAAGTCAGTGTCCGCCTTATCGGAACTGGCAGATGAAAGTGTTGTAGAATATTTAAATACCAATCTGCCGGATAGCGGTTTCTTCTGGACCAATACCGTACAGACAACGGAAGGCTATCCGACACTGATTAAAAACGGTGCGGCTATACCGGTCAATAAGGATGGACTGAATGAAGTGATCTCAAAGGCAGAGAGCTATGACAGCAGTCTGTATACGGAAGAAAGCTGGAATGCGGTTGCCGAAGCATTAAAGACGGCAAAGCAGGTAGCAGCGGATGAGGATGCTACCCAGATTCAGGTCAATGATGCGAAAAATGCACTGAACACAGCATTGAACGGACTGAAAAAGATAAAGCCGACACAGCCGGTTGCAGTGCCTGCGGATGCGATTAAGGTATATACAGAGGATGATCTCCCATATAGTAATACAGACAAAAATTATGTCCTGATGAATGATATTACCATTGATGATTATTATTTTGGAAGTAGCATTACATTTAACGGAATTCTGGACGGACAGGGACACCGGATTACATTTGAGGCAGCCAGCGGTGGCAAATTATTTAACGGTGTCGGAGAAGAGGGTGTAATTCAGAACGTATCATTTGAAGGTACGATCGATAATTATATCGGCTCGTCAACTCAGCCGGCCGGTCCACTGGGTAATAAGTTCCAGGGTGCATTGATCAACTGTAAGACAAGTGTAACTTCAAACAATACATCCGCATATCTGGTAGGCTTTGCAAGAACTTTGGATGGCGGTGTTGTATCGAACTGTTATTCATTAAGTACCGCACATGCCGGTAGAGGCGCACTGTTCTATAATTGTGCCGGAAACGGTGAAAAGATCTTAAATACCTATTGGCGGGAAGACCTGAAGGTAGATGCCGAATTGCGGGCAATTATGAGTGATTCCTATCCGAAATCAGCATCTTATATGAAGTCAATGACATTTACAGATCTGTTAAATGCGAATCGTGGTGACAACGGAACCAAATGGGGACAGTCCTCTGAGGGCTATCCGTATTTCGGAGAAAATCAGAATTATCAGAAGGGTAACGGAATACTTCCGGAAAATCTGACTGCACTGGCATTTACACCGACTGACAGTGAGGATATCGAAGTGATTGAGAATCAGCAGCTGACGATCAGTCCGGATAAGGTAGACGGTTTCTGCATTGCAGGTACATTTTCTCTGCCGGATTATCAGAAGGCAAAGGGTGAAACCATTCAGTGGGCATTACATAGTGCGGATGATGTAACAAAGGATTGTGATGTGGCCAATGTATGGATTGGTGCAGATGTAGGAAATTTAAGAATTGAAAATGTTGGCGAATTCTCCGTATGCGCATATTCGGTTGTGGACGGACAGGAGCCGAAGCTTCTGGCTTCTACGGTTGTAAACTGTAAAGCGGAAAACATGGAGGCAATCAAGCTGTATATTGATGGAACGGATGTTACAAACGGTGCCTATTCCGTAGTCGGTTCCGGTGATATTCGGATTCAGGTACAGACGAAGTATGAAGGTGCTTCAGAGTATGAGGATGTATCTGCATACAGTTTCTCCTTTAAGCATGGGGATGATCTGATCTACGGTGCCGAAAATTCCAGCAGCTTCTATTTTAAGAAGCAGGGTACCGCAACCGTAATCGTAACCTCCAGAAGAAATCCGGATGTATCCGCACAGGTAGAGATCACATCCACCTATGTACCGGTTACTTCTATTAAGATGGCGATTGCATCGGAGCAGGTGCTTCACGGAAGAAATCCATTGAGCAGTAACGAAGCGGATTTCCTGACAGCAAAGGATGGAATTATTGTTACACCGGTGAATGCAAGCTATGCGGATGCATCTAATATTACAATTACAAGCAGTCAGCCGGATGTCGCTGAGTACAGCGCAAAGGGTTCGATCGGTTATGTTCCGCATAAGGCGGGCATCACAACCTTTACTGCTACATTAAAGGATCCGCAGGCAGGAAAGACTTATACAGACAGCAAGAAGGTAACCTACACTTATCTGAATCCGTTAGAAAAGGTAACGGCTGATACTGCAGAATATTCTGTGAAGAACGGAACCGTAACACCATTGGATCTTACATTTACAGGAAGCAGATCAGAGGAAGGCTACAGTGTGACTCAGCCGGAATTGGTCTGGACCTATTCGGAAGACGGGATTGTAAAGATTGACCGCAAGGTAAACGGTGCATGGAAACGGGATGAGTCCGCAAAGGACAATGGATTGTTCCTTGCAAGCTCCGAGTATTACATTTATGCAGAAGGAATTGGAACCGTGACGGCAACGGGAACACCGGTTGATACAACCGCAGGAGCAAAGCCGGTAACCGTTACGATCACCGTAACGAAGGGGACCGCACCAAAGGTTGATACAGAGAAGCTGATCCGTTCCGGTGTGAAAAAAGCAACGGAAGCATATTGGAATCAGTATCAGGGACGTTCGTTTGAGTATGGAGATGAATGGCTGATCTATGCGATGGTTCGTTCCGGAAAAACATTAACGGAAAGTCAGATAACAGCTTATTATGCAAGTGTGGCAAAAACTGTAAAGGATTGGTCCGCAACGCAGAAACCGACCGACATAGAACGGACGGCACTGACACTCAGTCTGCTGGGCTATGATATTACCAATGTAGAAGGCGTCAATCTGGCAGCTATGATATATAATCATCCGGGCCTGGATGCCGGTTCAAATGAACTGATTTATGCACTGCTGGCTCTGGATGCCAGAAACACGGAAATTCCGGAAAATGCAAAATGGACCAGAGAAAAGATGATACAGACACTGTTAACATTCCAGAATCCGACAACCGGAGGCTTTGGATTGTATGATGCAGATGGTTCGGATGTTGATCTGACAGCCATGGCATTGCAGGCACTGGCACCGTATCAGAAGAGCGATGCGGGTGTAAATGCTGCAATCAAACGTGGACTGGAATACTTAAAGACCGGTCTGAACGCAGAATATGCATATACCTCTCCATCAACCGGAGCCCAGGTATTACTGGCATTGGCAGCGCTGAAGCTGGATGTAAATAAGGCGGGCTTCGGAAACGAATATCGGAATCTGGTCAGCACTTTGTATGAAATGATATTAGAAAACAGCAAGGTTTCGTTTGATGCACTGCAGGTTTATCAGGCATTTGAAGCATACCGCAGATATATCGACCGGGAAGCTTCCTACTGGGATCTGACAGGTGTTGCTCTGAGAAAGCAGCCGGCTACCACAGAGGATACGCAGGAGCCGACGACCGAAAATACGGCGGAGCCGACGACTGAGCCTTCACAGGCTACAACAGCAGCAGGTACAGAGACTGTTAAGCAGACACCGGTTCAGACCGGAGACGCAGGGGTTCCGTTGGCAGCAGGAATCGCACTGATCGTTTCGATGGCCGGCCTGGCGGTTGCCGTAAAAACAAAGCGAAAAAAAGCTTGAAATTAAAAATGATTTATGATACAGTAGTGTTCTGTGAGACATTACACAAAATTCCTTGCTCCTTTTATAAAAGGGGCCAGAGACCATAAGGAGGTGCAAAGACATGAACAAATATGAATTAGCGTTGGTTGTTAGCGCAAAGCTGGAAGACGAGGCTCGTACAGCAACAGTCGATAAGGTAAAGGCTTATATCGAAAGATTCGGCGGAACAATCACAGATGTCAAAGAAGAAGGTAAGAAGAAGTTAGCTTACGAGATTCAGAAGATGAGCGAAGCATTCTACTACTTCATTTCATTCGATGCAGAGGCTGATGTTCCAGCTCAGGTCGAAGCTAATGTTCGTATTATGGAGCCAGTAATCCGCTATTTGTGCGTACGTCAGGACGCGTAAATTGAAAGGGGTTATCCGATATGAATAAAGTAATTATGATGGGACGACTGACCAGAGATCCAGAGGTTCGTTACTCTCAGGGTGCCAGCCAGACCGCCATTGCAAGATTTTCACTTGCAGTAGACAGAAGATGGAAGCGGGAAGGCGAACCGGACGCAGACTTTTTTAACTGTACTGTGTTTGGCAGACAGGCTGATTTTGTTGAGAAGTATTTAAGACAGGGAACCAAAGTAGTCGTAACCGGTCGTATACAGAATGACAATTATACAAATAAAGACGGACAGAAGGTTTATTCTGTACAGATTATTGTAGAAGAAATCGAATTTGCCGAGAGTAAGAATGCGGCAGCAGTAAATGGTGCTGCACCGGCATATCAGGCAAGTTCCAGACCATCTCCAAGTCAGGCTGCAGGCGATGGCTTTATGAGCATCCCGGATGGAGCCGAGGAGGAGCTGCCATTTAACTAAGTTGGAGGTAAAGAAAATGCCATATAATAAGAGCGAGAAGACTGAGCGTTCAGAAGCTCCTATGAGAAGAAGAACTGTTCGCAGAAGAAAGAAAGTATGTGTATTCTGTGCTGACAAGAACGCAGTCATCGATTATAAAGATGTAAATCGTTTAAAGAAGTTTGTATCTGAGAGAGGTAAGATCTTACCTAGAAGAATCACAGGTACCTGCGCAAAGCATCAGAGAGCTTTGACAGTTGCTATCAAGAGAGCTCGTCACGTAGCATTAATGCCATACGTTCAGGAGTAATTGAATAGTTTTTTCAAGGACAAGTCATTTTATGGCTTGTCCTTTTTACGTTTTGATAGTATATTTATGATGTATCTGTTTATGATGCATATGGTTTACGAAAAGGAGAATGAAAATGAGTCATTACACAAAACAAGACATCATGCGAAGAATTGAAGAGGAAGATATTGAATTTATTCGTTTACAGTTTACGGATATGTTCGGTGCATTGAAGAATGTGGCTATTACATCCAGCCAGCTTGGAAAGGCACTGGACAATAAGTGTATGTTTGACGGATCTTCAATCGAAGGCTTTGTACGAATTGAAGAATCAGACATGTACCTGTATCCGGATTTAGATACATTTGAAACATTCCCATGGAGACCACAGCAGGGAAAGGTAGCAAGATTGATTTGTGATGTATATAAGGCAGACGGAACACCATTCGAGGGTGACCCAAGATATGTACTGCGTCGGGTTCTGAAGGAAGCAGAGGATATGGGTTACAGCTTTGATGTAGGACCGGAGTGCGAGTTCTTCCTGTTCCATACCGATGATAACGGAATGCCGACGACGATTTCTCATGAGAAGGCAAGCTATTTCGATATCAGCCCGCTGGATTTAGGTGAGAATGCACGTCGTGATATGGTTTTGACTCTTGAAGATATGGGATTTGAGATTGAGGCATCTCATCATGAGGTAGCACCGGCACAGCATGAGATCGATTTTAAGTATGGTCCGGCTCTGGCAACCGCTGATAACATTATGACGTTCAAGCTGGTTGTAAAGTCTATGGCTAAGAGACATGGCTTATTCGCAAGCTTTATGCCGAAGCCGTTATACGGTGTAGCCGGTTCCGGTATGCATACCAATATGTCACTGACCAAGAAGGGTAAGAACATCTTTAATGATCCGAAGGGTGAGAACGGATTAAGTAAAGAGGCATACTACTTTATTGCCGGTATTATGAAGCATGTAAAGGGTATCACGGCAATTGCAAACCCATTGGTTAACTCTTATAAGAGACTGGTTCCGGGTCATGAAGCACCGGTTTATATCGCATGGTCAGCAACTAACAGAAGCCCATTGATCCGTATTCCGGCATCCAGAGGCGCCGGTACCAGAGTAGAGCTGAGAAGTCCGGATCCGGCAGCAAATCCATATTTACTGCTGGCACTGTGTTTGGCAGCCGGTCTGGATGGAATCAAGAACAAGATGGAGACACCAAAGGCTGTTAACAGTAATATCTTTGAACTGACAGAGAAGGAAATGAAGAAGGCAAAGATTGAAAGTCTTCCGTCAAGTCTGCATCAGGCAATCAAGGAGATGGAGGCTGATCCGTTTATTAAAGAAGTACTGGGTGATCATGTATATTCCAAGTATGTGGAAGCCAAGAAGGCAGAATGGGATAATTACCGTATGCAGGTAACCCAGTGGGAGATTGACGAATACCTGTATAAGATCTGATCAACACTCTGGAATCTGAAGGAGGAGTGTTAGATGATAAATGTAATCGTGGTATTTCCAAAGGCAGAGGAGGCCCGGGCAATCCGGAGCCTCCTTGCCAGAAATGGAATCAATGTGCTTGCCGCCTGTACATCGGGGACACAGGCGATTGCGTTGTTTGGAGATCTGGATGAGGCACTGGTGGTCTGCGGTTATAGATTTACAGATATGCTGTATACAGAGCTGCTGGATTATCTGCCGGATACATTTGAAATGCTGGTAGTGGCACCGCGAAACCATTATGCAGACTGCGACCGGAGTAAGGTCGTATGCCTTGGTATGCCACTGAAGGCACAGGAACTGATCGAGACAACGAATATTTTACTGGATGGTTTATACCAGAAACGAAAGAAGAGAAAGGCACAGCCAAAGCAATGGACGCAGGAGGAACGCGCAGTGATCGAAAGCGCGAAAATGCGGTTAGAGGTGCAGAAGAAGATGACGGAAGAGGAAGCACACCGATACTTGCAGAAGCGAAGTATGGATACCGGTGTGAATATATTTGAAACTGCACAGATGATATTGGAAATATTCTAAAAATCTGAGAAAGAAGGGATCCGATTATGAAATTTACGAAGATGGAGGGCCTGGGAAACGATTATGTGTATATTAACTGTTTTCAGGAGAAAGTAGAGAAGCCGGAAGAACTGGCGGTTCGCTACAGTGACCGGCATTTCGGAATCGGTTCCGATGGTGTGATTCTGATCAAGCCGTCTGAGGTAGCGGATTTTTGTATGGATATGTATAATGCGGATGGTTCCCGTTCGGAGATGTGCGGGAACGGAATCCGTTGTGTAGGTAAATATGTATATGATTATGGCCTGACGGATAAGACCGAGATATCGGTGGAAACTCTGGCCGGAATTAAATACCTGAAGCTGATCTTAAAGGATGGCAAGGTAGATCTGGTGACGGTTGATATGGGTGCACCGGAGCTTCAGGCAGAAAAGATTCCGGTTGCATTACGATTGGATGAGGTAATCGATCAGCCGATTCAGGTAGGCAGCACGGTATATCAGATGACCTGTGTATCAATGGGAAACCCACATGCGGTTGTATTTGTGGATGCGGTGGAGAAATTTCCACTGGAGACGGTAGGACCGCTGTTTGAGCATCATGTGATGTTTCCGAACAGAGTGAATGCGGAATTTATAGAAGTATTAAATCGAAAAGAAGTGAATATGCGTGTATGGGAACGCGGAACCGGAGAGACACTGGCATGTGGAACCGGAGCCTGCGCCAGTGCAGTCGCATGTATTCTGAACCATAAGACAGAAGATGAGATCACCCTGCATCTGCTGGGCGGAGACCTGAAGGTGGCATGGGACAGAGAGAAGAATACGATATATATGACAGGACCGGCAAGAGTAGTATTTGACGGTGAAATTAATTAGGTTGGAAAGACCGGTATCTGGAGTGTAGGTACTGATTGATAAATGAAAATCAGGAGGATGACAAGATGTTTAAGGTAAATGACAACTATTTGAAACTGCCGGGAAGCTATCTGTTTTCGACAATCGGAAAAAAGGTACGGGCATATAAGGAAGCACATCCGGGCTGCGAGGTAATCAGTCTCGGAATCGGAGATGTTACCCAGCCACTGGCACCTGCAATCATTGAGCGTCTGCATTCCGCAGTCGATGAGATGGCAGATGCAAAGACCTTTAAGGGATATGCACCGGATCTGGGTTATGAGTTTTTGAGAACAACGATTGCGGAAAATGATTATAAGGCAAGAGGCGTGGATATTGCGGCGGATGAAATCTTTGTCAGTGATGGCGCCAAAAGCGACTCTGCAAATATTCAGGAAATTTTCAGCCTGGATAATAAGATCGCAGTCTGCGACCCTGTTTATCCGGTTTATGTAGACTCCAATGTAATGGCAGGCAGAACCGGAAGCTATGATGCTGAGAGCGGTCTGTGGAGCGATGTTATTTACATGCCATGCCGGGCAGAGAATGATTTTGCACCGGAGTTTCCGAAGGAGGAGCCGGATTTGATCTATCTTTGCTTCCCGAACAATCCGACCGGAGCAACTATTACCAAGGACAAGCTTCAGGAGTGGGTAGACTATGCAAATAAGATCGGTGCCGTGATCATTTATGATGCTGCATATGAAGCATATATCAGTGAAGAAGGGGTGCCACACACGATTTATGAGTGTGAAGGAGCCAGAACCTGTGCGATCGAGCTCAGAAGCTTTTCAAAGAATGCCGGATTTACCGGAACACGTCTTGGATTTACCGTGATTCCAAAGGATTTAAAGGCAGCAGACGGAACAGCACTTCATCCGTTATGGGCAAGAAGACACGGAACAAAGTTTAACGGAGCTCCTTATATTGTACAGGCTGCCGGAGCGGCTGTATATACACCGGAAGGAAAGGCGCAGACCGCACAGCAGATCGCATATTATATGAATAATGCAAAGATCATTAAAGAAGGTCTTGCGGATCTTGGTTATACAGTATCCGGTGGTGTAAACGCACCATATATCTGGCTGCAGACACCGAAGGGCATGAAGTCCTGGGATTTCTTTGATTATCTGTTAGAGAACGCCAACGTTGTCGGAACTCCAGGCTCCGGATTCGGTCCGAGCGGAGAAGGCTATTTCCGTCTGACAGCTTTTGGTTCTTATGAGAACACACTGAAAGCAATGGAGCGGATCAAGGCATTATAATGCTTTGACCGGCCGGTTGTATATCATTCGAAAAAAAGATTGTTTTTATGGTGATTTCATATTAGAATAATATATATACGTGGAGAAGGCACGAAGTATAAGAATATAGGATTGGAGGAAAAAAGATGGACAAGGATATGATTAAAAAGCAGTCACTGGAAGTGATTGAAGAGGTGATTCCGGAATTGGATGCAGATAATCTGGATACATCAGCATCGATTACAGATGACTATGATGTGAATTCAGTATCTATCATTAAAGTGCTGGTGGGATTGGAAGATAAGTTTAATGTAGAATTTGATGACAGCGAGCTCGCATTAAACAAGTACAAGAGCTTTGATGATGTAATCGAGTCTGTAGAGAAGAAAATGAACTAATTTGGGAATTGGAGGAATAACAACATGGCAAACGAAAAAATTTTGGACGTAACTTATCCAGGTATAACCTCTTGGCAGTGGCATGCAACCTTATTTTCTATTTTAGGAAATGATGAGAATGCAAGAAAGTGGATTTTCAGTAACTACATTCAGCTTCGCTGCTATACGATTAACGAAATCTTTACCGGTGATGATATGTTATTTACAGATATGATGCCGGGTAGTAGTTCCCTGAAGGAATGCCCATATCTGATCTTCTCCCTGATGACCAAGGAGCAGGTAGAGAGCTATTGCGGAAACATCATTGATTTCGTGATCAAGACAATCGACCTGAACGGTTATGTATATGGTGTATTTGATGAGGCAAAGATTCTTTGCAACGCAGAAGTAGATTATAAGTTCCCTCATGAGCTCTTTATCTATGGTTACAATATTGAGAAGGAGATCTTCTATGTAGGCGACTTTACATTTGGTGAGCATTATACATACTCAACAGTATCATTCAGTGATGTTGAGCGTGGATATGAGGTAATTAATGCACCGGAAGATCATATGTTTAAGGATGATTATAAGGGCACCAGAGGTCTGTATGTAATTCTTAAGAACAATGAGACAACATACTATAATCTTGATATTGAACTGATTACCCGTACCTTAAGAGAGTATCTGGAGTGCAAGGACACCAAGGATCATTTCCGTATGATGCGTAACCGTTTTGATGATACTACATTTGGTGTAGATGTTTATGATAAGGTAATCGCTCAGATTGATAAGCAGCTGCATGCGGAAGAGCCGGATTATGATATTCGTTCTCTGCATCTGATGTATGATCATAAGGTATTGATGTTGGAGCGTATTAAGTATCTGATGGCAAATGATTATCTGCCATTCAGTCAGGCAATTGTAGATGATTATTCTGTAGTTGTTGATAATATGCTGACAGCAAGAAATCTGCTGGTTCGTATTTCCATTACCGGTGAGATCGATCGTGCAGATCGTTTTGCAAAGTATCTGAATACTGCAAAGGATATGGAGATCAAGGTGCTGTCAAAGGTACTGGAGCAGTTAGAACAGCGTGAGGAGAAATAATCAGAAACAGTATGATACAGGTATATTCATTGAAAACGAATGTAGACGGTCATGACTGGTCTCCCGAAGAGTTATTGAATATATTAACACCGAAACGCAAGGCAAAAGCCCTGCGTTTTCGGCATTCAAGGGATCAATGGCAGGGAATTATGGCCGGGCTGCTGGAGGAGTATACGCTTCAGCAGTGCTTCGGTATTCCGTGGCCGGAGCAGCAGATACAGACCGGAATTAACGGGAAACCATATATTGAGAATCGACCGGAGCTGCATTATAATCTGAGCCATTCCGGAGACTGGATCGTGTGTGCTGCGGGAAGGGTTCCGGTTGGAATCGATGTAGAGAGCTCGGATAAATATAGCGAGCGGGTCGTGAAACGGTTCTTTCATGAGGATGAGATCGCAGATATCATGGAACATGCGAAAGAACAGCGACCGGATATTTTTGCGGAATACTGGACGATGAAGGAGAGCTTTATGAAGCTTTCCGGATTGGGATTTGAACTGCAGTTGAAACAGTTTGTGACGGATCGGAAGAACGGGAAGGCACAGCTGCTGGATACAGCAATGAATGAATTGTCGGATGAAACAAGAGCCTTACTGGATACACTTCCGGTGACTCAGCAGGCGGTCTGTCAGTTTCTGCCGTTAGATACCGGTTATCGGATGTCAGTCTGTACGCAGCAGAAAGAGCTCCTGCAGTATGAACAGGTGCCGTTGGAGCATTGCATAGAAGTACTTCTTAAATCCAGCCACCGTCAAAACGGATGATCTGACCGGTCAGGTAGATCGGAGCTGACAGGATTTTGGAGGCCATTTGAGCGACTTCCTCCGGAACGGCCATACGTCCGGCAGGAATTTCTTCCTCCAGCGCAGATAATTCTTCCGGTGTGAAGCAGGCATTCATACTCGTCCGGATCGCACCACAGGATAGCGCATTGACGGCAATCTGACTTGGCGCCAGTTCTTTACCGAGTGCCTGGGTCAGGGCATTGATACCGCCTTTGGTTGCAGAATATGCGGCCTCGCAGGAAGCACCGACTTCGCCCCAGACAGAGGAAATATTCAGGATCCGGCCCTGATGATCATGCACCATATGAGGGATGACCTCATGACAGTAATAGAAGACGGAAGAAAGGTTGGTGGACAGGATCGTCTGCCATTCTTCAACCGACATATCCGTCAGAAGTCCGACATAGGAAATGCCGGCATTATTGACCAGAGTATCAATTTGTCCCCATTGGGATACAATATCAGAAACAAACTTCTTTACAAAGGCAGGATCGCCACAATCGCCCGGACGGGCAATGCATTCCACACCAAGCCCGGACAAAAGCTCCTGTGTGTTCTTAAGAGCCTCCGGATGATGATAGGAAGTAATAGCAATGCGTGAATACCGACCGGCGAGTTCAAGGGCAATCGCCTTGCCGATTCCGCTGGAAGCACCGGTGATCAGAGCAGTCTGTGACATGTTGGAATCCTCCTGTAAATAGAGTATAGTATGAATGAATTATAAGAAAAT
>CABQJA010000053.1 GCA_902464345.1 uncultured Clostridium sp. | reverse complement strand
CAGTAGATATGTTTCCATATAAGAAAACCGAGCTTTTCCGGCAGTCTGGCTTCAAATCCAAACTTCCGAAAAAGCCCGGAAATACGCCGCTTTCTGGCACTTATTTACCTTTCCTTGACATCAAGACTACCGTCTCCACGTGTCCTCCCTGGCAGAACTGATCTACGACCGCTACCTTCTCTACCTGATAGCCCAGCTCATCCATCCGCTTCACATCCCGGGCCAGAGTTGCCGGATCACAGCTGACATATACCACCCGCTTCGGCTTCATATCGGAGATAGTCTCCAGCACGATCTCTTCACAGCCTTTCCGTGGTGGATCCACCACGATTACATCTGCATAGATTCCATGCTCCCGATATTGCTGTGGCAGTACCTCCTCTGCCTTTCCGACAAAAAACTCTACATTATCTATATGATTCAGAGCCGCATTTCTTCTTGCATCCTCTATCGCCTGCGGAACAAACTCCACACCATAGACCTGTCCTGCCTTCTGACTCAGAAACAGAGAAATGGTTCCGATTCCGCAGTACAGATCCCAGACGGTCTCTCCCCCCTGCAGATCTGCATATTCCAATGCTTTATCGTATAATTTCTTCGTCTGCACCGGATTCACCTGATAAAAAGAAAGCGGTGAGATCTGATACTGGATCGCTCCGATATAATCCGTAATATAATCCTGTCCCCATAAGGTTTTACAGCGGCTGCCCAGAATCCGGTTCGTTTTCTCCCGATTCAGGTTAATGCTGATACTGGTCATTCCCGGCACCGCTTTCAGCTGCTCTATCAGCTTATCCGCATGTGGCAGCGTTTCTCCATTGATCACCAGACATACCATGATCTCATCGGTGGTGAATCCCACACGTGTTAATATATGCCGCACCAGTCCGGTATGCTGTTCCTCATCATAGGTGGATATCTGATAGTTCTGCAGAAATTCCCGCACGATCCGGATAATCGTATCATTTCCCTCTGCCTGAATAAAGCACTGTGGGGTATCAATGATCGTATGAGTCCGCCCGGCATAAAATCCGGTCACTACATTCTCCTGCTTATCCCTGCCAACCGGAAACTGTGCCTTATTCCGATAATGCCACGGTTCTTCCATTCCGATAATCGGCTCCATATACTGTTCCGGATGTTCCAGACCACCGATCCGGCTCAGACAATTCCGCACCTTATTCCATTTGAACTCCAGCTGTTTCTCATAGCTGACATGCTGAAGCGTACATCCGCCACATTGTCTGGCTACCGGGCATCGCGGCTCCACCCGATCCGGGGAAGGCTGCAACACCTTCAGAACTCTGGCATAGGCATACTGCTTCTTCACCTTTGTAATCACTGCCTGAATGTGATCTCCCATGACAGCATCCTTTACAAACACAGCTATGCCACGTTCCCCGGCTTCTGAATTTACATGTCCGATTCCTTCGCCGTCTGTTCCCATATCCTCGATTGTCAGTTCAATCACATCATTTTTCTTCATTCCACTATCCATCCTATAATACATGATAATACGGACAAATATCTTCATAATGTCCATCCTTCATCCGGAAACCTCCCGGAATCACACCCAGCTGTGTGAAACCCAGCCGCTCATACAAATGTCTGGCATGAATATTGCCGGCAACTACCGCATTAAACTGCAGCACACCATATCCATGCTCTCTGCCCTGAATCAGACAGTCTGACACTAGATATCTATCATAACAGAAAGATCCGCTTCCTTATACGCTCTGACTACTATATTCATGCCTGATTGCCTCCACATCGATACCGTATTTTGTAAGATCTACTTTTCCATTTATCACTTCAATTCCGTCCGCCTCCAGAATCGCCGCCTGCTTTCCTGCGCCTCCGAATGCAAACTCGCCTGCCAGCTCTCCCTTCGCATTCACCACCCGATAGCAGGGGATATGCTCCGGATCCGGATTTCTGTGCAAGGCATTTCCAACCGCCCGTGCCATCTTCCTATCGCCGGCGAGCTCTGCTACCTGCCCATAGGTAGCCACCTGTCCCCTCGGTATCTTTTTTACTGCCTCATAGATCCGCTTCGTTGGGCTGTCTGTGACCAGCTCATAGCTCTCCGCAATCATCTTCCGCACCGCCTCATCCGGGATGCTGCCATCCAGAATGATCGTATTCCAATGATCCTTATTCTGATGCCACCCCGGGATCACTGACGGAAACGCACTGCGCCAGTAATCTCTCCACTCCGGATCTGTCTTTACATTCAGATTCAGATATCCATTCCTCTCGTAAGTCCAGAGGAATGCCTTTTTGCTTCCCTTCACCCGGACCAACTGCCAGTTTTCATCATGAAACGGTGCCTGCTGATAGGTATCCGGAAAGGAAAGTCCATATTCCAGTGCTTCTTTTCTTGTCATCATTTGTCATGCTCCTCATTGGTGCTACCACATTTATATCCTCTGTATACGTGTGTCTACCTTACTGCATACATGTCTTCTATATACTCCGCTCCGGTCGCATTAATTCCATGGATTCCGTCTATCACTACCGACATAGGTTGTATTATATCCATGATTTTCTCTCGGTCTTAAATCATTCGGATACATAGTATCTGTATAGATTGCTTCCTGATATTCCTTTACCAGTCGGAATACACTCTCGTAGTCCTTAATATTATCAATATTCATTCCGTGCGAGTGTCCGCCTTCTGATGTTGTAGACACATGACTGCAGACCGTGATCACATCACCGGTACCGCACATTTTATCGAATATTCCCTGACTTACGGTTACATGGGATAGATCGGCAAACGGTTTCATCTCCGTCACCGTCTTAAATACTCCGGTCTGAATGTAAATGGCTCTGTCCGTAATCAGATATTCCGTATTCTTTGCCTTCATACCGGCAGTCAGAACGCCAAACAGGTAAAGCCATACCGGCATCAGATGAATCAGAAAAAATCCGGCCGTTCCCAGTGTAAATAAAGCCGGTGTCCCACTTGACGCAAAGCCTCCCATAAAAACAACAATGAATCCCGTATCAATCAAAAGCCATACAATCGCAAAAGGGAGTAATGGATTAAAGATTCCCTCCAATATAGATACCTTTACATCCTTTTTCCCTTCCCATATAATCGTTTCGTTTGAACTGATCTGATTTCGTAATGTCATTTACTCTTTCTCCTTCATCTATGTCACTTGCAGCATCCGGCTATAGAAATTTATACCTTGTTGCTGCATTTTTTAATCAATTATCGAAGTGTTTTCAGATACACCTTCTGCTCATCCGTGATCCGGTAGCTTTCAATCGCTTTCTGAATGGTTTTCCTATGTACCCAGTCTGAGAGCTGTCGTTTCTCTAGATACGGAATCGTCGCCTCCCATTGCTTCGCCAGCGCCGTTGCAAAGTACCACGCAATCATCATATTCACATAATACTCCTCCGACCGGACATCTGCTGCAAGCTGCAGATATTCGGGTTTGAAATCCGCATCCAGATATAAACGCATCAGCATTCCGATTCCATACCGTATCGTATAGGTCTCCCCGGATGCGATCCATGAGCGGATGACCGGCAATAATTCCTCTTTATGCTTTCTGAAGCATTTCGGTTCCGGGAAATCACAGGTTGCCCAGTTATTAATATATGGCAGAAATCTCCGGACCTCCCATAGACATCTGTCATACTCCCTTATCGATGTAATCAGCATCATATGAAGATTATTCTCCTCATAATACTGATGTGGCAGTGTCTGTATAAATGCCCCCGCCTCCTCCGTCTTCGCATAGCTCTTCGCAAAGGCACGCAGGACAGGCACGCGGATTCCGATCACACTGTCAGGATCAATCCCCGGCATCAGCTTACTATGAAACTCTTTATACTTTATATCCTGCAGTTCAAATAACCGCTTCTGTAACTCATTCATTCTGTAACTCATTTATTCTGTACAATCTTCCTACTTTAATGCACATCCGCACTCCGAACAGAATTTGCTGCCCGGTGCGACCACCTTACCACACTCTGGACAGACCTGTATCAGCTTTGCGCCACAATTACTACAAAACTTTGCTCCCGCCTGTACCGGTGCATGACACTGCGGACACACTTGCGCTTTCTCTGTTGCTGTTTCACCGGTTTCTCCACCATCTGTCCCGGCAGTTCCGCTTTCAACAGTTCCGGTTGCCGTCACTCCAATTCCGGCAGTCTCACTTCCGACAGCACCGGTTCCGGCAGTCTCACTTCCGACAGTTCCGCCCGCAGCTACTCCAGTTCCGACGATTCCCACAGCTCCGGTCATCATGCCTCCGGCAGTTTCCCTTGGAGCAAATTGTCCCGGCGACATCAGGGTTCGGCTGATCACGTTCAAAACATCCTCCGGCAGCTTCTTCTGCTGGTATGCTCCGATTCCGGCAGTCACTGCCAGTGGCCATGCGAGAAAGAGACCAACCGCTCCGGCTCCCAGCTTATCTGCCCACTGCCCTTCTCCGATCACAACATTCAGATTCTCTCCGGACACCACCAGTTGTACCGTAGTTGCCAGCCGCATTCCCACCAGCATCTTTAATGTATCCTTCTTCTGTGTGGCCTGAATGATACATCCATGTTCCACGGGAGCACTCTGGATCTCCATTCCCTTCTCATCCCTTAAAAAGGTCTCAACACTTTTCACTACTGTTTCCAGACTGACACCATTTAACGAAAATACCCTTGATTCTTCCATGCTTTATCCTCCTCTTATAAAAAATTCCCTCAGGAGTCAGTACATCATTCCTATCCTGAGGGAACCATCAGGCACTATCTCTTAGAAATAACCGTTATATAACGAGCCACTGTAGTAGCTGTTATAATAACCATTACTTCCATACAGACCTCCGCCTAACTGGCTGATCTGATTGCCTGCCTGTGATGCAACCCGACCTGCCGCAGAAGAAACAACTCCTGCATAAGAACTGCTTCCGTTGAATAACGCTTTCACCTTACTCATATCCGCAGCCTTGAACTTCTGCTCGTCCACTGTCAGCTTACCATCCGTACCGACTGTAATGCCGACCTTTGACAATCCCTTGCTCATGATATTCGTCATATTCTGCATATGATTTCCGGCATTCTTTACCGCAGTACCACTTACCTTGCTCAATGCATCTACGGTATCGTTATACTGTGTAACAAAATTGCTGACTGCCTTGTATGTAGCATCTGCATCATACTTCTCCTCACTGGCAAACAGACTGTCCTTTCCGGTTGCTGTCAGCTTCTTTGTCGATGCAACGAGATCCGATGCCTCTGATTTCACCGTTGACAAAGCGACTGTACCGGCACTGTTGAGCTTCGTATTCTTTTTTGTTGAACTGGTAGTACTCTTATCTGTTGTATCAGAATCCGTACTGTTCATCTTCTTATAATACGATTTTACAAGCTTACGGTATGCTCCATTGCGAATGCTGGAGTATTCCCCAAGGTTACTGTAAAATGATGATGTGGATGATGAACCGGAGCCAAACATATTGGAATATGAAGAACTGGTGCGAAACATATTCGCATAGCTTGAAAGTCCATATAATCCTGTCATATAATCCCCTCCTTTCCTTCAGATTCATGAGTCCCGGATAATCCGTAACAGACTCATTCATATTATATATCGGTTCTTCTTTATGAATCCTATACTATACATTCGGCTTGGAAGTTGCCCGAAGATTGCTCTCAAAGTTCCGGTTGTATCCCATCCAGTTTCCGCCTTCATTCTTATTATTCAGCTCTTCAATAAAGATCTGCAGTTTTGCATCCGTGTTGTCCGCAAAGGATAATGCCAGTGCTTCGATCAATGCCGGTTTCTTCGGAGAACCGTATTCCAGCTCCCCATGATGTGCCAGAATGCAATGCTTCAACTCATTGGCAAGCTTTACCGGAAAGCCCTCGATCTCCTTCATTTTTCCATCCAGGAAAATAGTTCCCATAACAATATGTCCGATCAGCTGTCCTTCATCTGTATAATCATTCTCCGGGAACTCAGACAATTCATCCACCTTACCGATATCATGACAGATGGCAGCTGTGATCAGCAGGTCACGGTTCAGAACCGGGTACTGGAGTGAATAATAATCACACAGCTTTGCAACTGCCAGCGTATGCTGCAGCAGGCCACCGATAAATCCATGATGAATGGATTTTGCCGCAGAATGATTCTTAAACTTCTCTGCAAATTCTTTATCATTGATAAATATATTCTGCAATAACTGGTGCAGATATTTATCTTTCACACTCTTCATTAAATCCGTCAGCTCTTTGTACATATCATCAATACTGAATGAAGAGCATGGCATGTAATCTGCCACATGATACTCTCCCTCCTGTGCCTTACGCACCTGCTTTACATTCAGCTGGAGGTTGCCCTGAAAGCTGACTACCTGTGCGATCACAGAAATGTAATCCATAGCATCAAAATGAGCAATTCCATTGTTCAGATCCCAGATCTTGGCATCGATCACTCCGGTCTTATCCTGTAACAGCATGGAAAAATAGGTCTTGCCGGCCTTGGTCTGCTGGGACTGCTTCGTCTTACAGAAATAAATTGCATTGATCATATCTCCTTCGTGGAGATCACTTATATAATACATGTCTTATCCTCTCCTGTTTCTTAGTTCCTTGCTTCAAGCATCGCTTCATCCTAGTATGATAGTATGTCTGAAGTTATTTTGTCAAATATTTCTCCAGATACTTACCGGTATAACTTTCCGGACACTGTACTACCTCTTCCGGTGTTCCCTGTGTTACGATCGTACCACCGTGGACACCGCCCTCCGGTCCGATATCAATAATATAATCCGCCGTCTTGATCACATCCAGATTATGCTCGATTACAACAACTGTATTACCACCTTCTGTCAGGCGTTGCAGAATATCGATCAGCTTATGAACATCTGCAAAATGCAAACCGGTCGTCGGCTCATCCAGGATATAAATCGTTTTTCCGGTACTCCGTTTACTCAGCTCCGTTGCCAGCTTGATTCGCTGTGCTTCACCACCGGAAAGTGCTGTTGATGGCTGTCCCAGCTTAATATATCCCAGTCCGACATCCCGCAGGGTTTCTATCTTCCGTAGAATCGATGGCAGGTTTTCAAAGAATACGCATGCCTCATCTACCGTCATATCCAGAACATCTGCAATACTCTTGCCCTTATACTTGACATCCAGGGTCTCCCGGTTATAACGCTTTCCGTGACATACCTCACATGGTACATACACATCCGGCAGGAAATGCATCTCTATCTTAATGATACCGTCACCCTTGCAGGCCTCGCAGCGGCCACCGGATACATTGAAGCTGAATCTTCCCTTTCCGTAGCCTTTTGCCTTCGCATCCTTGGAAGACGCAAACAAATCCCGGATCATATCAAAAACACCCGTATAGGTGGCCGGATTTGAACGTGAGGTTCTGCCGATCGGCGACTGGTCAATATTGATCACCTTATCCAGTTGCTCGATTCCCAGAATATCATCATGCTTGCCCGGCTTCTCCTTTGCACGATTTAAATCCCGTGCCAGATGCTTATATAAAATCTCATTTACCAGCGAACTCTTTCCCGAACCGGATACACCTGTGACACAGGTCATCACACCCAGTGGGAACTTCACATCAATGTTCTTCAGATTGTTCTCCCGTGCTCCGGTTACTGTGATCCATCCGGTCGGTGTCCTGCGGCTCTCCGGAACCGGTATCTTCTTTCTTCCGCTCAGGTAAGCACCTGTAATAGACTTCTTACATTTCATAATATCCTTCGCCGTACCGGCGGCTACAACTTCTCCACCGTACTCTCCGGCTCCCGGTCCGATATCCACAATGTAGTCTGCTGCCAGCATGGTATCCTCATCATGCTCTACGACGATCAGACTGTTACCCAGATCCCGCAGCCGTTTCAGGGTAGCGATCAGCTTATCATTATCTCTCTGATGCAGACCAATACTCGGCTCATCCAGTATATATGCCACGCCGACCAGTCCGGAACCGATCTGGGTTGCAAGCCGGATTCGCTGTGCCTCACCACCGGACAACGTTGCCGTCGGCCGGTAAAGTGCCAGATAATCCAGTCCGACATCCATCAGGAATTGAATCCTTGCCCGTATTTCCTTCAGAATCACACCACCGATCAGCTGCTGCCGGTCATTGATGTGTAACTCTGCCAGATATTCATGCAGATCTGCAATCGACATTTCCGTAACTTCCGCAATATTCTTATCATCCACCGTTACAGCCAGTGACTCTGCCTTCAATCGTTTTCCGTGACACTCCTCGCATGGAGTAATCGACATATAGCTCTCATACTCTTCCCGCATGGACTGTGAAGACTCCCGATACCTCCGTCGGATGTTTTCCAGCAATCCCTCAAAGGTAATGTCATAAACACCTTCTCCACGCTGTCCCTTATACCGTACCTTCACCGGTCTTGTCCCGATGCCGTACAGCAGAAGATCCTGCACATCCTGTGAATACTGCTCAAACGGTGTATCCATATCAAATCCGAACTCTTTTCCCAGTGCCTCCAGAATGGCCCGGCTGAAGCTTCCCGGCTTCGCTGCCGATTGCCAGCCCAGTACCTGAAAGCATCCCTCGTTAATACTTAAAGAACGATCCGGTACCATCAGATCCACATCAAACTCCATCTTATAGCCCAGTCCGTGACAGACCGGACAGGCACCAAACGGATTATTGAATGAAAAGCTTCTCGGCTCGATCTCGTCAATACTGATTCCGCAATCCGGACAGGAAAAGCTCTCGCTGAATGTCATCGGTTCCCCGCCGATTACATCCACGGTCATATTACCCTCTGCCAGCTTCAGGGTTGTCTCAATCGAATCTGCCAGTCGTGCCTCGATTCCTTCCTTCGCTACCAGACGATCTACAATTACTTCGATTGAATGCTTAATGTTCTTATCTAATGTGATCTCCTCGGACAGATCATACTGATTGCCATCTACGATCACCCGCACAAATCCACTCTTCTTTACACTGGCAAGCAGCTTCTCATGCCGTCCCTTCCTGCCCTTTACCACAGGTGCCAGCAGCTGGAACCTCGTTCCCGGCTCCAGCTTCATGATCGCATCCACCATCTGATCCACAGTCTGCTTCTTGATCTCACGACCGCATTTCGGACAATGTGGGACACCGATTCTCGCATATAATAATCGGAAATAATCATAAACCTCTGTCACCGTACCAACCGTAGACCGCGGATTCCGGTTCGTAGATTTCTGATCAATGGAAATCGCCGGTGATAAGCCCTCGATCTGTTCTACATCCGGTTTCTCTGCCTGTCCCAGGAACTGTCTGGCATAGGAAGACAGGGACTCCATATACCGCCGCTGTCCCTCTGCATAGATTGTGTCAAATGCCAGCGAAGACTTTCCGGAACCGGATAGTCCGGTCATTACAACCAGTTCATTTCGCGGTATATCAATATCAATATGCTTCAGATTGTGCTCATTTGCTCCCCGAATTTTAATGTATTCCTTCTTCGCTGCCATATCTTTCTCCTTCTGCTCTGTCTCAATCATCTATATCCCGTAGTGCGATCTTGAGCTCCTTCAGCTCATCACGAAGCACTGCGGCCACCTCAAAGTTCAGCTCTGCAGCTGCCTGATTCATCTTCTTTGTCTTTCTTGCGATTGCTTCCTCTAATTCCTTCCGGGTCATAGACTCTGCATCCTTCTCCGCCGGTTTCTCATTTTCCAGTGTATTCTCATTGGAAATGATATCCCGGATCTCCTTCTGAATGGTTGTCGGTGTGATCCCATGCTCCTGGTTATACGCCTGCTGAATCTCACGTCGACGGTTGGTCTCTGTAATTGCTACCTGCATAGACTGTGTAATGTTATCCGCATACATAATAACATGACCCTCGCTGTTCCGCGCCGCACGTCCGATCGTCTGAATCAGAGAAGTCTCCGAACGCAGGAAGCCTTCCTTATCCGCATCCAGAATTGCAACCAGTGTGATCTCCGGAATATCCAGACCTTCCCGCAACAGATTAATACCCACCAGCACATCAAACACACCCAGACGCAGATCCCGCACGATTTCCACACGTTCCAGCGTATCAATATCCGAATGCAGATATTTCACCTTAATGCCAACCTCTCGCATATAATCGGTCAGATCCTCTGCCATCCGTTTCGTCAGGGTTGTAACCAGAATCTTATGCCCCTGCTCTACTTCCTTATTTACTTCCGAAATCAGGTCATCGATCTGTCCCTCGATCGGGCGCACATCAATCGGTGGATCCAGTAATCCGGTCGGCCGTATGATTTGCTCCGTCCGAAGCATCTCATGCTGCTCCTCATAGACAGATGGTGTCGCCGATACGAACAACAGCTGATCCAGCTTGGACTCAAATTCCTCAAAATTCAGCGGCCGGTTATCCAGTGCCGACGGCAGACGGAACCCATAGTCAACCAGTGTCATTTTCCGGGAACGGTCACCCGCATACATGCCCCGGATCTGTGGTACTGTGATATGTGACTCATCTATGATCATCAGAAAATCATCCTTAAAGAAATCCAACAGGGTATTCGGTGTGGCTCCCGGTGCCAGACCCGCCAATGGTCTGGAATAGTTCTCAATACCGGAGCAGAACCCTGTTTCACGCAGCATTTCCATATCAAAATTCGTCCGTTCCGCAATCCGCTGTGCCTCGATCAGCTTCTCCCGATCCTTAAAATACTTCACCCGTTCCGCCAGCTCTGCCTCAATCTCTTCAATGGCATGGTTCATTTTCTCCTTCGCCACTACATAATGCGATGCAGGGAAAATACAGGTAAAGTTCAATGATTTATGAATCTCTCCGGTCAACGGATCAAACTCTGTGATCCGATCGATCTCATCTCCGAAAAACTCCACCCGAACCGCATTCTCAAAGGTCGATACCGGAATGATCTCCAGCACATCGCCCTTTACCCGGAAGGTGCCGCGCCGGAAATCCATATCGTTTCTCACGTACTGAATATTGATCAGCTCCCGGATCACATCATCCCGATCCTTGTTCATACCCGGACGCAAAGAAATCATCATTTCCCGGTAATCATCCGGATCACCAATACCATAGATACAGGATACCGAAGATACCACAATCACATCCCGGCGCTCAATCAGTGCAGCGGTCGCACTGTGCCGCAGCTTATCGATCTCATCATTGATTGCCGAATCCTTCGCAATATAGGTATCCGTCGATGGCACATATGCCTCCGGCTGATAATAATCATAATAGGAAACAAAATACTCCACCGCATTATGTGGGAAGAATGCCTTAAACTCACTGTACAGCTGGGCTGCCAGTGTCTTATTATGTGCAATGATCAAAGTCGGTTTATTCAATTGTGCGATCACATTCGCCATAGTAAAAGTCTTTCCCGAACCGGTAACACCTAACAGCGTCTGCATCTGATTCCCCGACTGGAACCCCTCCACCAGCTCCTGTATCGCCTGTGGCTGATCTCCGGTCGGTGCATATTCTGAAACTAATTCAAAATGATCCACTTATCTTCTCCTTATTCCGTGAGTTCATCACTCCATTATATCGCAATGCTTATTATAGCATGTCGCCTGCCGGCTCCATGTCGTTTTCGCATTATGTCGGCATGTGCAAGCACATTCCGCCGCAATGCTCATTATAGCACATCTAATTTTATAAGTACAGGCATTTCAGAACATTTGTTTGCGAATATTTGTTCTTTATTTTAATTTTTCCAATCGGTTTAGTGCCTCCAGCAATACCGCATCACTCTTGGCAAAATGTAACCGCATCAGGTTATTTACATCCTCCCGGAAGAAGCTGGATCCCGGAACGGCCGCCACACCGACTTCCTTTACCATCCGCACACAGAAATCATAGTCACTCTCGCCCTTATGCCGATACGGATCAATATCAACCAGAACATAGTATGCCCCCTGAGGCTCCGTATAATGCACACCCATGCGTTTCAGTCCGCCCAGAAACAGTTCCTTCATGTGCGTATAATGGGCTGCCAGCTCTTCATAGTAGCTGTACGGAAGGTTGAGACCTGCTACTGCCGCCTCCATCAACGGTGCCGCTGCACCCACTGTCAGAAAATCATGCACCTTTTTCACGCGTTCAATAATTTCCGGTGCTGCGATCACATAACCCAACCGCCATCCAGTGATGGAATAGGTTTTGGACAATGAATTACAGATAATGGTCCGTTCCCGCATCCCCGGCAACGTAGCCAGATAGGTATGATGATTCGGCTTATATATAATATGCTCATATACCTCATCCGTAATCACATAGGCATCATAACGTATCGCCAGCTCTGCAATAGTCTTAAGCTCTGCCTCCGTAAACACCTTGCCGCACGGATTGGACGGATTGCACAGGATCAGTGCCTTGACTCCCTGTTTAAATGCCGCCTCCAAAACATCCGCATCAAATGTAAATTCCGGTGGATTTAGCGGCACATAAATCGGCTCTGCTCCGGACAGAATGGCATCCGCCCCGTAATTTTCATAGAATGGCGAAAATACGATTACCTTTTCACCCGGATTCACCACAGACATCATAGCTGCCATCATAGCCTCCGTACTACCGCAGGTTACCACGATTTCCCGGTTCGGATTGATTTTCATTCCGGAAAAATGCTCCTGCTTCCGTGCGACTGCCTCCCGGAAATTCTGTGCTCCCCAGGTAACCGCATACTGATGCGGTCCCTCCCCGGCAACCTCAGCCAGCCGGTCCGTGAGTGCCTTCGGCGGATCAAAATCCGGAAAGCCCTGTGATAAATTAATTGCGTCATATTCATCGGATACTCTGGTCATCCGCCGGATCACGGAATCACTGAATGTCTCTGTTCGTTTTGATAATTCCTGCATATTAATATGCCTCCTCGTATTATATTGTCATAGCCATTCTTTCGTCTTCATTATCACCTGATAGTTTAGCAATCCATTTATATAAAATCAACTATTCCACTATATAAAACAGAAAATCTGTGTTATAC
>CABQJA010000052.1 GCA_902464345.1 uncultured Clostridium sp. | reverse complement strand
GTTTTCTGCTTAAATAAATTAATATTCTTTGAGTTCCGACTGCCATCTTGACTTATTTCCCGTTCCTTACTATTATGGTTAAAGTTGATAATTTGAAAGCAAGTTACAGTCTGTGTCGCGGCAGGCTCTTTTCATTATCACGCTCCTGCTGATATAATACTCCACAGAGCAGAGAACTTTTTAACTAGCAGAAAAGGCATATTCCGATAAAGATATTTCATCCACATCAGAATATGCCTTTTTTGTTGTTATAGATCATTTTCTATTATCAGCTGCCTACCGCTTCCATGTGTCACGGAAAAGCAGCACTACAATCGGGAATACTTCCAATCTTCCCGCCAACATGTCCAGAATGAGCACCAGCTTGGACAGCCATGATAAGCTGCTGAAATTTCCCATCGGGCCAACCACGCCGAGACCGGGTCCGATATTATTAAAGCAGGCAATAACCGAAGTAGTCGTCGTTACCAGATCGAAACCATTAATACTGACCAGCAGAATGGATACTGCCAGCAGCAGAATATAAATGATCAGATATACATTGGCAGAACGGATTGTTTCATGATCCACTACTTTGCCATCCATTTTTATCTTCTTTACACTGTTCGGATGCAGGAGACTTGCAATCTCCTTCTGGGCAGATTTGATATAAATAATAAATCGTGACACCTTCATACCACCACCGGTACTTCCGGCGCAGGCACCCACAAACATCAGCAGTACCAGGATTGTCTGTGATAAGATCGGCCACTGATTAAAATCAGCGGTTGCGAAACCGGTCGTTGTCATAACCGTCGCTACCTGGAATGCCGCATGCTTTAAGCTTCCGCCTACCGTTCCTATCAGATGGAAAATATCGATTGCAATTACAATTGTTGCCACTGCATAAAGAATCGTGTACCAGCGCACTTCTTCAATCGCAATCGCGTCTTTAAACTTCCGTATGAGCAGCAGAAAATAGAACTTAAAGTTCACACCGAACAAGAACATAAAAATTGTTACGATGATCTGCACATAACTGGTGTAACCGCTAAAGCCATCATTCTTGATTCCGAATCCGCCGGTACCTGCCGTTGCAAGGCTCACACAGACTGCATCAAAGAAATCCAGTTTTCCGATCAGCAAAAGAATTATCTGCATTAAGGTCATGCCTATATACATAATGTATAGCAGACTGGCAGTTTTTTTCAGCTTCGGAACCAACTTACCAAAGGACGGTCCCGGGCTCTCAGCTTTCATCAGATACATATTGGCATTCGCACCTACCATGGGAAGTATCGTAACCATAAACACGATCACACCCATACCACCGATCCAGTTGCTGAAACACCGCCAGAAATTCATACAGTTCGGCAGATCTTCTACCGCCGTCAATATCGACGCTCCGGTTGTCGTATAACCGGAAACCATTTCAAATACCGCATCTATATAATTCGGAACTTCTCCGCTGATACATAGCGGTGCAGCACTGATCAGACTGATGATGATCCAGCTCAATGCTACCAGCACAAACCCTTCCCTTGCATGTAGCTGTGTGTTCTTCGGCTTCTTTACTGTCAAGGCAATTCCGATCATACCGGTCACCACTGCCGCCAGCAGAAAACACCAACCGGATTTTTCCTGGTATATCAGTGCTACCAGACTCGGAAGCAGCAGAAATACCGCCTGAAAATTAAGCACCCAGCCCAATACATATATTAATATCTGATAATTCATAGGAATCCCTCACTTAATTCAATATTTCATCAATACCATTTAAGCCCCGGTTTGTCGTTACGACAATCACACTGTCTCCCGGCATAATCCGATCGCGCCCGGTCGGACGTATGATTTTTTTATTCCGGTTAATACAGCAGATCAGGGTATTTTTCTTTATCCGCAGCTCTCCCAAGGTTGCCCGTGTCACCTTTGCATCCTCTGCTACGTTAAATTCCAGTGCTTCTACCTTGTTGTCAACCATTCTGTACAGTGTTTCTACATTACTGCCATAAGAATTCTGCATAGAACGTACATAACGTATAATATATTCTGCTGTAATATCCTTCGGTGTCACAGTACTGCCAATTGGAAGTCCTCCGATAACATCCTCAAAGGACAACCGGTTAATCCTGGTGATCACCTTCGCATTGGAGACCTTGTTCGCATATAGCGCCAGCAATAGATTCTCCTCATCATAATTCGTGATCGCAATCACAGCATCAGTAGTCTCGATATCCTCTTCCACCAGAAGCTGACGGTCAGTTGCATTTCCGTTAATGATCATTGCCTTCGGCAGGATCTCACTTAGTTCTGCAC
Organism: uncultured Clostridium sp.; assembly: GCA_902464345.1. Taxonomy (GTDB): domain Bacteria; phylum Bacillota; class Clostridia; order Lachnospirales; family Lachnospiraceae; genus CAG-632. The sequence goes on along the minus strand of CABQJA010000052.1, from coordinate 10,728 downwards.
AGCGTTTCTCATTCTGTTCAATAATCTTCACCTGCATTCTGGCTTCTGTCAGGATCTTGCCTAAATAGTATCCCAGCGTTCCACCGCCTGCAAGTAATACCTTTTTGATCGGTTTCTCTTTGATACCGATCTTATTCAAAAATCCATTCAATGTAGAAATCTGCATGGTGATATAAATCTTATCTCCCGCTTGTAGTACAAAGCTTCCATCCGGAATATAAACTTCTTTATCCCGTTCTACAATACAAACCAGAGCATCTGTTTCTACCTTAGATGAAAAATCAGCCAGCATCAGCTGATCCAGTACAGAATCTGCCGGTATCTCGATTTTCACAAGATTCACACGCCCCTTTGCAAAGGTATCCACTTCCAATGCAGACGGGATCTGTATCAATCGTGATATTTCCTGTGCTGCCGCAAATTCCGGATTCACTGCCATCGATAATCCAAGTTCATCCCGGATATAATCAATCTCTGTGAAATACTGAGGGCTCCGGACTCTGGCAATCGTCTGACAGTTACCTGCTTTCTTGGCGATCAGGCAGGTCAGCATATTCACTTCATCATGATTGGTTACCGCAATCAGCAGATCCGCTTTATCGACACCTGCCTCTAACTGTGCCCGATAGCTGGTACTGTTTCCCTGTATGCCCATCACATCATACTGGGATGTAACCGTCTGTAAATTTTTACTATCATAATCCAAGATCGTGACTTCATGTCCCTCCGCTGTCAACTGCTCTGCCAGGGTACTTCCTACACCGCCACAACCGGCAATAATAATATTCATAATCTATACCTCTCCTGTATTACTATCCTGTTCAGGCATCCGCCTGCTTCCATATCATTACAGCTCTATCAGTTTCTTCGGTGAGTGCGACAGATTATCATGTCCATTCTCCGTGATCACTACCATATCCTCGATCCGGACGCCTCCGAATCCCGGCAGATAAATTCCCGGTTCCACCGTCATTATCATATTCGGCATCAACACTGTGGTATCCCGCATATTACACGCAGGGCTTTCATGGATTTCCAGTCCGACACTATGTCCCAGTCCATGTCCAAAGTATTCTCCATATCCTCCGTCTGCAATAACATCTCTGGCAATCCGGTCCACTTCCTTGCATACCATACCTGCATGCAACAGACTTTCGACTGTGTGATTCGCTTTCCAGACCAGCTGATAAATCTCCTTCTGCTTGTCGTTGGCCTTTCCCAGAACAATCGTCCGCGTCATGTCCGAACAATAGCCCTTATATTTACAGCCGAAATCCATGGTAATAAAGTCTCCGCTCTCCACCTTCTTTTCAGATGGAATCGCATGCGGCATGGAGGAATGAATTCCGGATGCCACAATGGTATCAAAGGAGGTACCGGATGCCCCGCACTTCATCATCTGATACTCCAGCTCTGCCTGGATCTCAAGCTCCGTCATTCCCGGCTTAATAATATCCAGAATCTTTGTAAATGCGGCATCTCCGATGGCCTCTGCCTGCCGCAGATACCCGATTTCCTCCGGTGTCTTGATCTGGCGCAGTCTGGTAACCGCTGCACCAAGCGGAATCCATTCCCTGATTGCGGGAAGGCCCGTCTGATATCCCCGGAAGGTGCTGCAAAGCATTGACTCATCCTCATAACCGACTGTCAGAAGCTGTTCCCGTTCTATCCAGTCATTTAAAATATCCGTTGTCTTTCTCAGATGGTTACATTCCTCTACCTGAAAATCACTCTCCTGCTTTGCCGCCTCTGTATAACGCGAATCTGTGATCAGCACCCGGCTCTTTCGCGAGATTAGAAGAATCCCTTCTCCACCGCGAAAATGACTCACATACCGCATATTATATGGGTTGGTAATTAACATTGCATCTAAATGCATCTGATCTAAAATCTCTGTCAGCTTCATATGCATGCCTTCTTTCCTGTCCATTCTGCTGTTATGCCTGCTCCTTTGCAGCTGCCTCTGCGCGCTCCGGCCGGATCATCTCATAACCGTAGCGTTCAAAATAAAATCCAAGTCTCTCATTTACTTTCTCGATCAGCTCCGGAGCATAATCATACTGATTGGTCTTATAATCCTTCATGCTATCCATGTATTCCTTAAAATACGGATATGCCTTGTCATAATTCTTAATACCCAGCTGCTTGTAGATCTTCTCCAGATATTCCTCCTGGTTTTCCACAAAGTCTTCGTATTTGATCTCTATTTTATCACATGGTGCCAGATTATCCAGATCCCGGAATGCCCGTCTGTATACCCGTTCAAATATCAGACATACTCGATCCAGCAGATACTGGTCACTCACGCTCTCGGATAATGCATATTTATCCATCTCAATCCGGAACATATTCAGAGCAGAACGTACAACTGTATACGGATTCCGGTAAATATTAATAAACTTTGCCTTTGGATATGCCCGCTTCAGAAATGCGATCCGGGCTGTATTATCCGGACTCTTTAACAACAGCTGCTTTCCACCTTTGATATAGGTCAGCTTCTTCAGCATATAATTATATACCCGCCAGAACCGTTTCCGATCCTTGCTGGATAATGCATCTGTAAAAATGGCTTCTACATACTTTGCACCCTTGCCGTGATCCGGAAATGCCATCATATGGCTGACTGATAGATCCGTCAGATTGGTAAAGCCATGTGCCTCTTCCATCGGAAGATCCAGCTCAAACTCCAGATTATCCATCGCTCTGGCACCCTTTAATCCATTCTTTGCCAAAGCAGTCAGAGGTTTCCGGAGCAGGATACAGTTTCCGAAGGTGATCGTGCTGACCGGATCAAACCATCCGAACTGCGGATCTCTGGTCAGCAGATTCTGCAGATAGGTCGTTCCGCTTCTCCAGAAGCCGGTCACATAGATCGGATCCTTTTTTATCTTTGTAAAATGAATCGGAATCCAGAACAATAAATACTCCAGATATGCAAGCGGTGTCAGAACAGCACTTTCCATTGTAATAACCGCTGCCTGCGGATAAAATTCCTTATCCACCTTGTTCTCCTTTAACAGCTTGAGCCATACATCCATACGGATTCCGGATAACATATGTCCAAAATCTACCGGTCTTTTCTTCATGTTTCATTCGCTCCTTTTCCTCTTAATAAATCACATTAAACAGATTACATGCCAGCAGCGAGACACCAATGGATGCCAGCACCTGCCAGACCATATGTACCTTTTTCCGCTGCATCACACAGACGCCGCAGACGATCACAATCATAAGAAATGCAATACTGCCGTATCCCCAGCCGGCATTGTCCTCTACTACACAATTCGTTCCGTATAAGGATATGCCTACACTGATAAGCAGTCCCGACACGATCGGCCGGATCAGATGATTCAGTGCCTGGATCATCTCCATCTTTCTCCATTTATCATATAAGATCTTCGCCACTCCAAACACTGCACAGGACATTCCGGTTGCACTGGCAAAGCCTGCCAGAGCTGCCACGATTCCGCCCCACACGGTTCCGGTCTGATCCACACCCCACAGGTAACCGATTCCGCTCAGCACCTTGCAGAGAATGGAACCCGGCAGAATATTCGCCATCGTAACGACACCACCGTAAAACTCATCTGTGGTTATCATACCCGAGTCCACAAACAATCCCTGTGCAACCGACAGGTACGCATCCCCGCCGCCGAATGACATAAGAGCTGATAACAGTCCCTGTCCGGTAAATGTCAGAGACTCCGGTATCATGATCCATGCCGGAAGTGACAGCACTGCCAGAAATCCAACCCACAATAAGATCTCAACAATTACCTCTTTCCATTCACCAATGTGGAACGATTCCTTCATCCGGAAATTCATCACCAGTCGCACCAGCCCCAGCACCAGCATGCCAAGCATCAGACCTTTGGTAAAGGTCGATGACCCGATCAGATGCGAATCCCCGGTAGAAAGCAGGAATACCAGACTGATCACACCGGCGATCACCGTCCACCAGGACTTAAATCGTCCGCCATTGCAAATGATCACAAAAAACGCCACAATAAAAATCTCGATCGTAGAGACTCCGAAGATCGGCGTATCCGTAATCCCGCACAGACGGAAGAAATTATCTTCTCCATTAAACATCCATACCAGAAGGATCACTATCGCCGCCAGAATCATTCCACCCCGATTGTTCTTCGCCTTCTTTAAGGTTGTCAGTATATATTGTCCCAATATCACAATGATATAAGCGGTAATTCCGACGGATGCATAGCACATCTGCGTTGTCAGTTTTTCTCCGACCATCGTGGCAAACATCAGAAATAACGTTGTCAGCATTGCTCCGGGCAACGCCATTGCAGATGCTGCCGCAAACATTCCTGCTGTCCCACAGGTAGTTTTTCCGATGCCGGCCGCTATCTCAACCGGCAAAGCTCCCGGCGTAATGCTGGCTGCCACAATATCACTGTCCAGTTCATCCTCTGTAATCAGGCCTTTATCCTGCACTGCCTCCTTCTGCAGAACCGGAATCAGCGCACTGCCTCCTCCAAATCCGATGCAGCCGATCTTCAGCATGGATAAGACCAGAGTTGCAAACTTCTTTTTCATGACCCCTTTTGTCACTTTCTACATACTAATTCTCTTCCAAATACTGTAATAACTGTGTTACAGCCTGTTCTACCGTCAGATCGGTCGTATCAATCTGTATCTCCGGCTGCTCCGGTGCTTCATACGGGCTGGAAATACCGGTAAATACCGGAATCTCACCGTTTCTCGCCTTCTTATATAAGCCCTTCACATCCCGGTTCTCACATTCCTCCAACGGTGTGCTGACATAGATTTCCACAAAATCCTCCCCAATAATGGAACGTGCCAGCTCCCGGTCCTTCTGAAATGGTGAAATAAAGGATGTCAGAACGATCAGTCCCGCATCATTCATCAGCTTCGCCACCTCTGCGATCCGTCTGATATTCTCTGTACGATCCTCGTCAGAAAATCCCAGATCCCGGTTCAGACCCATGCGAATATTATCCCCATCTAACAGCATGGTATGCTTACCCATTGCTGTCAGCCGAATCTCCAGCTCATTGGCCAGTGTTGATTTTCCGGAACCGGACAGTCCGGTAAACCAGAGTGTTGCTGCCTTCTGATGCAGCTGCTTTTCACGAACTTCCTTCGTAATATCCGAATTCTGCCAGGTCAGATTATCAAACTGCGTTAACGGCTGTTCGATCACACCGCAGGCAGATGTCATATTGGTAATACGATCGATCAGGATCAATCCGCCCAGTGCTTCACTTTCCGCAAATTTCTCAAATACGATCTTTTCCGTTGTCAGGATACTGCAGGATACGATTCCGTTTTTCTCTACCTGCGTAACCGAAATATGTTCTCCTGTATTTACATCAATCTTATATTCAATCTTAACCACACGGGCCGGAATCTTTCTGGTTCCAAGCTTCAGCATATATTCCTTGCCCTCTACCAGCGGAACATCGTCCATCCACAGCATCGTCACACGGAACATATTTCCAACTGCCGGTGCCTGTCCTTTCACGATCACGCAGCCTCTGGAGCAGTCAATCTCCCTGTCCAGGCAGATCGTTACCGGCTGTCCCTTTACAATCTCTTCTGTATCCTCACCGGCTGCCAGAAGTCTGGATACCGATGCCTGTTCTCCGCTCGGATATACCGTGATCACATCGCCGATTTGAAGGCTTCCTGCCTCCACCTGTCCCTGAAAGCCACGGAAGGTATGGTTCGGTCGGCTTACACGCTGCACCGGTAACACAAAATCATCCTCGGCATTGTTGGTATCCAGCTCCAGATCCTCCAGATAAGACAAGAGTGTCGGCCCCTGATACCAGTCCATATGTTCAGAATCGGTTGTAATATTATCACCGACTGTTGCCGAAACCGGAATGACCGCCATGCTGTTGCATGGAAAGATCTGCACAAACTCCTCCAGCTCTTTCTTAATATTCCGGAATACAGACTCCTGATACTCTGCCAGATCCATCTTATTGACAATAAAAATAAAATCACGGATGCCCATCAGAGAACAGATCCTGGTATGTCTGCGGGTCTGCACCAGTACGCCCTTCGTTGCATCCAGCAGGATAACTGCTGCATCCGCAAAAGAAGCACCGACTGCCATATTTCTCGTATATTCTTCATGGCCCGGTGTATCTGCTACGATAAAGCTTCTCTTCGAGGTCGTAAAATAGCGATATGCCACATCAATCGTAATGCCCTGCTCCCGTTCTGCCATCAAGCCGTCTAGCAGCAGAGAATAATCCAGGCTTCCATCCGTACTTCCAACCTTACTTTCCAGTTCCAGTGCACGTTCCTGATCTGCAAAGAGCAGCTTGGAATCATACAGCATATGCCCGATCAAAGTTGATTTACCATCATCTACACTACCGCAGGTAATGAATTTTAACAGTTCCTTCATCTCTAAAAGTATCCTTCCCTTTTTCTTCGCTCCATACTGCCGGCTCCCTCATGGTCGATCACTCGGCTGGTTCGTTCTGAATTCACGGCTCCCAGCGTCTCCTCCACAATTGCCTCCAGTGTATCTGCATCCGACTCTACGCCTCCGGTCAGCGGATAACATCCTAATGTCCGGAACCGCACCTTCTTCATCTGAACTTCTTCTCCCGGTAGCAGCCGCATCCGGTCATCATCCACCATAATGATATTTCCATCCCGGTATACCACCGGCCGCTCCTTTGCAAAATAAAGGGATACGATATCAATCTTTTCTCTCAATATGTACTGCCAGATATCATTCTCGGTCCAGTTGGATAACGGGAACACCCGCATGCTCTCACCCTTATGGATCTGTGTATTGTATAACTTCCACATCTCCGGCCGCTGATTCTTCGGATCCCATGCATGCTCTGCATTCCGGAATGAGAAGATCCTCTCCTTTGCCCTGGACTTCTCTTCATCTCTTCTGCCGCCGCCAAATGCCGCAGTAAATCCGTACTTGTTCAGCCCCTGCTTTAGCGCCTGCGTTTTCATAATATCTGTGTAAGAAGCGCCATGATCAAACGGATTGATTCCGGCCTTTACCCCTTCCTCATTCGTATAAACGATCATATCGATCCCTAATTCCTTCGCCTTGCGGTCCCGAAACTCTGTCATCTCTTTAAACTTCCAGGTGGTATCAATATGCATAAACGGAAATGGCGGTTTCTCCGGATAAAATGCCTTCATTGCCAGATGAAGCATAACCGAACTGTCTTTTCCTATTGAGTACAGCATAACCGGCTTCTCACATTCTGCTGCCACTTCCCGAATAATATAGATTGCTTCTGCTTCTAATTTATCCAAATGGGATAATGTTTTCATGTTTTTGCACCTCTTATTGTATTTTCGCAGCTTTTCCACTGCCTTCCGGCCTCCGTAACCGAATCCGAATGCAAATCTGATAAAAATACTGCTTATTGCCTTGGGACATTATAACATAGTTTATAAGAAATAGGAATTATATTCCTCTTTTTGAAAGTAAAATTTCGGTAAAGGATATGCGGTATTTTTCTCATTACCATAATAAAAAAGTCCTGCTGATTCTTAATTCAAAATCAGCAGGACTCTGTCAGCTCGTTATTAATTACCGGATGTCGGCATATATGGGATCAGACGCTGTGCCAGCTCTGAAATCGACATGGTCTGTAACCATACCTTACCCGGACCGGTCAGGGTTGTCAGGAACAATCCTTCACCGCCGAACAATACATTCTTAAAGCCTTTTACCATCTGGGAATTATAGGTCACTGTGCTTTCCCATGCGGCTACATTACCGGTATCAATTACCAGCTTCTGGCCGGCTGCCAGATTGATCTCCCGGATCGCACCATCCAGCTCACAGAATACCAGTCCCTGTCCGGTATACTGCTGCAGAACAAATCCTTCGCCGCCGAACAGTCCGCCTTTTACATTTGTAACAAATGCTTTCAGTTCTACTCCCGGTGTTGCACAAAGGAATGCACCCTTCTGTGCCACAATTGTATAACTCGGCGAGATCTCAAACGTCTTGATCTGACCCGGCACCGAACTTGCCAGTGTGATCTGTTGTTCCGGCGCCTTTGCTGTATATGTAGCCATGAACAGAGACTCTCCGCTGAACATTCGACCAAAGCCCTTCATCAGGCCGCCCTTCATATTCGTTGTCATCTCAATCTGATCTGTCATCCAGCTCATACCACCGGACTGTGTGTAAATGCTCTCTCCTGCCTCTAAGGACAGAGTCACTGCAGGCATCATATCGCCCCATACTTCATACCTCATAGTATACTTCCTCCTCAATTTCTTTATTACTTCCAGTATAACGAACCATTCTTTCTCCTGTCAATGCATGAATTGTTTCGATTTCCTTACAATCCACTACCAGCCAAACGGAATCCCGATCAACCGGACAATAAAGCATACGATCCACGCAATCGCACACTGCATAAACACAAGCAGGACCGCTCCCTTCGTGCCAAGCTCCCGTTTTACTGCTGCGATTGCTGCGATACAAGGCGTATAAAGCAGTGAGAACACCAGAAAGATAATTGCCGTAAACGGTGTAAATAGAGTACTTAATGGTTTTTCTCCCAGCAATACATTCAGCGTACTTACCACACTTTCCTTTGCCGTAAAGCCTGTGATCAAAGCCGTTGATATCCTCCAGTCCCCCAGGCCAAGCGGTTTCAGCAATGGTGCGATCAGACCCCCGATCAGCGCCAGAAGGCTCTGGGATGAATCCGTCACCACATTCAGTCGAAGGTCAAAGCTCTGTAGGAACCAGATAATTACCGATGCGAGAAAAATGACTGTAAAAGCCTTTGTTATAAAGTCCTTCGCTTTCTCTCCGATCAGCCTTACTACACTTTTGGGACTCGGGAACCGATAGTTCGGCAGTTCCATAACAAACGGAACCGGTTCTCCCTTAAATGCACTTCCTTTCAGGATAAATGCAAATAATATTGCCATGACGATGCCGCCAAAATAAAGTCCGATCATCACCAGCGCCGCATGCTTCGGAAAGAACGCGGCCACAAACAGACTGTAAATCGGAAGCTTTGCAGAACAACTCATAAACGGTGTCAGCAGAATTGTCATTTTCCGATCACGATCCGACGGCAGGGTTCTGGTTGCCATAATTGCCGGAACCGAGCATCCAAATCCCATCAGCATCGGGACAAAACTACGGCCGGACAAACCGATCTTACGTAACGGACGATCCATAACAAATGCCACACGGGCCATATAACCACTATCCTCCAGAATGGATAAAAAGAAGAACAGGACAACGATCGTCGGCAGGAAACTCAGCACACTTCCGACTCCGGTAAATATGCCGTCAATGACCAGCGATCGCACAACCGGATTCATTCCATATGCAATCAACCCCTGATCACATATATCCGTGAACCAGTTGATCAAAAGCTCCAGCCAGTCTGACAAATGCTTCCCGATCAGCCCAAATGTCAGATAAAATACCAGTGCCATAATGCAGACGAAGGTCGGGATTGCCGTATATTTACCGGTCAGGATCCGGTCTATATTCATACTACGAACATGTTCTTTGCTTTCACTCGACTTCACCACCGTCTGTTCGCAAAGCTCCTCAATAAACTGAAACCGCATATCCGCCAGGGCTGCCATACGATCTTTACCGCTCTCTTCCTCCATCTGCGTAATAATATGCTCCAGCGTTTCTTTCTCATTCTGATCCAGACGAAGTGCCTCCAGGATCAGTTCATCCCCTTCTACCAGCTTCGTCGCCGCAAATCTTCTCGGTATCCGGTATTTTACGGCATGATCCTCGATCAAGTGTATGATCGCATGAATACACCGGTGCATAGCGCCCTGATCATCGCCGTTCGCATCACAGAAATCAAGGCGTCCCGGTCGTTCCCGGTATCTTGCCACATGAATCGCATGTTCCACCAGCTCATCGATACCCTCATTCTTTGCTGCAGAAATCGGCACAACCGGAATTCCTAATGCGGCTTCCAGCTCGTTCACACGGATCGTTCCACCGTTTTCTCGTACTTCGTCCATCATATTTAATGCTATTACCATTGGAATATCCAGCTCGATCAGCTGCATCGTCAGATACAGATTCCGTTCAATATTCGTTCCGTCCAGAATATTAATGATTCCTCTCGGGCGGTCTTTTAACAGATACTCTCTGGTCACGATCTCTTCATTGGTATACGGAGACAGCGAATAAACGCCCGGCAGATCTACCACGGTAGCTTCCGGATGATTCCTGATCTGTCCGTCCTTCCTGTCCACAGTCACACCCGGGAAATTTCCGACATGCTGCTTTGCTCCGGTCAGCTGGTTAAACAATGTCGTCTTACCGCAATTCTGATTACCGGCCAATGCAAATGTGATCGGTTCTCCTTCCGGGATCTCATTTCCCCGTACCTGCGTTTTATATACCTTCCGTTTCCGTTCTTCTTCTCCGACTCCCGGATGTGAGATTTCAGCCGCCGCTACGTTTTTCCGCCTGTATTCATGGGCATTATGAATATCCTTTAAGCTGATATTTGCCGCATCTGCTTTCCGCAATGTCAGCTCATATCCCCGCACCCGCAGCTCCAACGGATCTCCCATCGGAGCAATTTTAACTAAAGTCACCTCCGTATTCGGTGTCAGCCCCATATCCAATATGTGCTTCCGAAGCGAAGGTGACTTACAGTTAACTTCTTCTATAATTGCATCTTTTCCAACTTCTAATTCATCCAGTGTCATCTTTATCCCTCTTATCTCATATAA
>CABQJA010000051.1 GCA_902464345.1 uncultured Clostridium sp. | reverse complement strand
GTATAGGGATGAATTACTCCCTATACATTGTCTTCCCATTCCTCCAGGAATGCCCGGAAATCTCCCCGTGCAGCCTCGATCTTAGCCGGATCCTGTGTATTTAATGCCTGATCGAATTTCTGCAGAGCATGTTCTACGATCTTACGCTCATCCCCAAGACTTTCCTCATATAACCGCTCTCCGCGAAGCAGAAGCAGCTTGTTTTCCTCCTGCTCTCTCGGCGGAATCTTCAGATATGCCAGCTCCTCCATACGTGCAGCGATCTCTTCATCCGTCATATCGACCTGCTGCCCCTTCAGGATCTGTTTTACGGTCTTTCCGGTGGAATTCACCTTCACTTGAACCTCCAGAATGGAATTCACATCATATGTGTAGGTAACGTCAATGCTTTCCTGTCCCTTCGGAGCCTTCGGGATCTCGATCTCCAGCTTTCCGAGCAGCAGATTGTTTGACGCAAACCGGCTTTCCCCCTGTAATACGGAAACCTCCACCAGTGACTGATTATCGCGGATCGTATACATGGTCTCTGTCCGGCTGGCCGGTATCACAGTATTTCTCTCAATGATCGGACAGAAATAACCGCTTTCATAACCACCGTTCTCTCGCTCCACTGCGACCTCGGTTCCCAGTGTAAACGGACATACATCTGTCAGGATGATCTCCCGGATAGAATCCTTCCGCTCCTTCATGGCAGCCTGAACAGCCGCTCCCAGTGCAATTGCCTCATCCGGATTCACACTGGTATCCGGCAGACTCCGGAACAGCTTACTTACAAACTTCCGTACAACCGGAAGCTTGGTAGCACCGCCTACTAGAACTACCTTATCGATCTCTGACAGTCGCAGTCTGGAATCTGAGAGACTCTTCCGTACCGGAATCCGGATACGCTCCAGCAGTTCCTCACACTGCTTCTCATAATCACTGATATCGACCGGATATTCATAGGTTTCTTCCTGGATCACACAGGTCATTGTCGATACCCGTTCATTCTCAAAGCCGATCTTGCAGCTTTCTGCCTGCTTATGAACATACCGCAGCGTCTTCCGGTCCATCGCATCCCGATCCAATTGTGGGAATTTCTCAAAAAACATATTCTCCAACACATTGGTAAAGTCCTCACCGCCCAGGAAGTTATCACCTGCAACTGCCCGCACTTCCAGAATCGGACCGGACAGCTCCAGAATCGACACATCAAAGGTACCGCCGCCCAAATCAAACACCAGGAACTTGGCATCCTGCTTGCATTCATATAATCCATAAGCGATGGCTGCTGCCGTAGGCTCACTGATGATCCGCTCTACCTTTAAACCGGCCAGCTCTCCGGCCCGTTTCGTCGCCTTTCTTCTGGCATCATTAAAATATGCCGGCACACTGATAACTGCCTCTGTCACCTCTTCGCCCAGGTATACCTCTGCATCCTCCTTCAGAGAACGCAGTACAAAGGAGGACAGCTCCTCTGAGGTAAAGAAATGGTTCCCCAGATGATATTTCTTATCCGTTCCCATTGTCCGTTTAAAGACACTTGCCGCCGTTTCCGGATACAGGAGCATCCGTTCCCTTGCGGTCTCCCCCACATAAATCTCATCCCCGTCTGCACTGACAATGGATGGTGTCAGATTCTTTCCCAGTCGGTTTGGTATGATTTTGGGTCCTTCTTCTGTATAATAAGCCACTAAACTATTGGTGGTTCCAAGATCGATTCCTATTATCATGTCGTTCACCTTTCTGTCTCTGTATTTCTTCGTTCCGTTACTCTTCGTATCTCCGGATATCGTACCACTCTATTCATCCTGCTTCTCCGGCCGCCCGTTTCTCGCCTTATTCCTCTGCATGCCGGTCCAGATTCCGGATTGCCAGGACCAGCTCCTGATCCCACGGATCATAACTTAATCCTTCCCGGTAGTATTCCAGTGCCTTCTGCGCATGTCCCTGTGCTTCTTCGTACATGCCCCAGACGATCATTGCTTCCGAGCAGCGGGTGTGGGTGCAGTGCTTGCACTTCGGTATGCGGCTGACACGCTGTAACAGCTCCTTCATCTTCGTATAATCCCGCAGGCACATATAAAGCTGTGCCCGGTAGACCAATCGTACCGGTGCCAGTGTCACAAATGACAGGTAACTCTCCTCAGAGCGGACCTCATCCATCACCTGTCTGGCGATCTTCGCTGCCTTACTGTATTCTTTCCTGAGGTAATAAGCCACCGCCAGATGTGTTCCGGTATTTTCAAAATCCAATCCCTGTTTTACACGGATCTTCATAGACTGCTTCAATATCTTAATTGCCGGTTTCAGATCTCTGCAATAGAACAGGTACAGTCCCCATTCCTCCAGAACCTCTGCCCGCATTTCCCAGTCAGCCTTCTCATGTCCGACAATTACCTTCCCGTAAGCCAGTAAATCCTGATATGCACCGATCGCCTTCTCCTTATCTCCGGCGATCACATATAGCTTTGCTTTTCTTTCAAGATAATCATTCTCGTCAAGCAGTCCCTTTTTCTGAACAATATTTAAGGCATTCATTGCCCGGTCAAACTCTCCGAGTACCATATAATAATCACTCATTGCCAGATAGACTCTGCGCTCGACACCGAACTCTGCCGTTGCCTGCTTCAGGGTATCAATCGCATCCTGCCACTGCCGCATCGCCTCATAGGTCCGTGCCAGATTCATAAACGGCAGCAGAGTATGCTCATCTTCCATACGCTCGATTGCCTGCTTGAAATACGGAACCGCCTCTTCATACCGTCCCTGCACCCGCAATGTATATCCGATATTATTGTACGCATACAGGTTATCCGGCTCCAGCTCCAGTGCCTTCTTATAATCTGCGATCGCCGGTTCAAACTCATAATGATCCATATAAAGGAGGCCCCGTTCAATATAATAATATGCATCCGGAACCCGTTCAAGCTGTGCATTGATCTCTGCCAGTGCCAGCTTATAATACTGTATATCCTCTGTCTGCTGATATTTCCGGGAATAAATCTCCATCAGATAATGGTGGGCACTCGCATGCTCCGGGTTCTTCTGCAGGGTTAACTGAAATGCATCCTTCGCTTCCTCTGCTTCTCCCATCCGGTACAGGCAGACACCGCTGTTATATATAAACTCATCATTCTCAGCCACGGTTTTCTGCAGATATTTGTACTCCTTCAATGCCTCCGCATATTTCTTCTGATCCCGCAGGATGTCAGCCCGGATCCAATGGAACCGGTAATTTACATGTGGATTCTTATAGGCCTCGGCAATCAGCTCCAGTGCCTTCTCATCCTTACCCATGTCCATATAGAGCATTACCTCTTCCAGCATCAGATCCTGCATATCCACAGCCTCACCGGCCATTCCGTCCTTCTGCATCTCCTCGTCAAATATCTGAAGCTCCGTCTTCTCTCCGGCCGCATCTCCTGCTTCCTGCTTTTCCCGCAGCTCCTGCCTTAATGTCTCACACAGCTCCAGCACCTTCTCGGACTCTTCCGGAGTTGCCGCCAGATTCCGCATGATCCGGATCTCCATATACTGAATGGACTCATGATGAATCCCTTCCTCCTTTGCTGCTTCTATGACCTTCTTCGCATCCTCATACTGCCGATAGATACAGAACACCCTCGCTGCCAGAAGATACGGCTTATAGTAGGCCGGGAAAATCCGGATCGCATTATAGTAATCATCTACTACATTCTGTCCATCCTGCAGCTCAAAATATACCTGCTGTCTCCGCAGATATGCCGGATAATAGGACGGATCTTCCTCTATAATGGCAGTACAGACATCTGCACATTTCTTATACTGATCACTCTCATAATACACCTGTGACAGCAGATCCATAAAGGAATGCCGCGCCATCTGATCCGCTTCCAGCTTCGTTCCTTCCTCCAGATATTTCGCTGCCTGCTCATAGTTTTTTAACTTGTGGTATGCCATGCCGATGGCGGATTTAATAAAGCCTTCCCGGCTTCTCCGCTTTCTGTATTTCTCACTTCCGTCATCTACGAGATTCTCTCTGGCCTCTTCCCATTTCAGAAGATACGGGATTGCCTTCTCGTACTGATTCTTACCGAGATAACAGCGCCCCATCATATTTACATAGTCATAATAGACATCTTCGCCCTCTGTAACATGAAGATCTTCCAGGGTCTTAATTGCCTCTTCAAACCGTTCATTCTGGAACAGGCACCAGCACGCCTCGATCATCGGCTCCTTATTCTCCGGATCCTTTGCCGCCTCTTCCCGATAATACTGCAGCAATGGTTCATTCAGCTGTCGCATCATATCCAGAACATTGTCATCCCTGCCATTCTCCTCCAGCAGATCCATGACCATTTCCTTTGCCTCCAGGTACTCTCCCTGGTGCATCCGGTATCCCGCCATCGCAGCTCTCGCATTGTAGTTCTGCGGGTACTGATCCAGAATCCGCTGCCAGCAGTCCTTTGCCGGTTCCCACCGGTCATTTTCCCGATAGGCACATCCACTCCAATACTCCACATAGACATCTCCCCGGTTGTCCTCCAGCAGCTTCTCTGCCAGTGCGACCGCCTTATCCGGATCCTTCTCCAGCAAGGCTACCTTCAGGCGCTCCACGTCCTCATACGGATGCCGAACCTCATAATCTTTCAGTGCATCTATCTTCTGATGAATCCCCTCTAATTCTCCGCGGTCAACTGTTGTCTTAATATCAAAATATGCCTGCAAATATGAGTCGATCCGGATCTCTGCCTCATCCAGCCCCAGAATCTCCAGCTTCTCATATGGCACAAAGTTCTTATTCTCTACCTGATACTGTACATAATCCAGAAATTCCCCCGGGAACGTTTCTTCCAGCTCTTCCCGTTCCCCGATGATGCGGAACTCCCGGTCAATCAGCTGCCAGATTTCCTGACTGACATACACATGCTGCATCATGAATACCAGGAACCGCTCTCTGGCCTCCAGTGCCGTATCCAGTCCGATGCACACCGGATCCTCCAGAAGCTCCTTCCAGCATGCCGGATCATTCCTGCTCGACAGATACCAGTAGACATTTCCGACCTTATCCAGCCACTGTTCAATCTCGTCCTTTTCTTCCTCCTCTGCCGGCTCCTGTACCGGGTGTCTGGCCGCATCCACAGCAGTCTCATACGCCTCCCGCAGACGCTTAAAGCCCTCCGGATCATCCTCCGGATTCACACCGACCAGCAGCTTGTGATACTGTGCCTTGATCTGTGCCTCATCCTCTGTCGGCTCTATCCCTAATATTTTCCATGCAATTCCTGTTTCCATTCCGTACTCCCTTACTACTTCCAGTATTGTTATCCTTTAGAATAACATATTTTTTCCTATCTGTCGAACGTTCCCGGCAGTTTTCTGCCAAAACCGGCACTCTCCCTGTGGTACAACCTATCTGAATCATTACAGGAGACAAATTCTCCCGGAATACTATAGAAATGGAGTGATATACTTATGCGTTTACGATATCTGTGGTCCTGCCTGCTTCTGGCAGCAGTGCTTTGTTTTTACTGTACCGGCTCCGGCTTTGCCCCGGCATCCTTCACCTATCTGCCGGTGCCCCGTGTCACCCCCACCGGTTCCGTCCCCGAACGTTCCGATGGGACAACCATCCGTTATACGCCAAACTATCCCCTGCATTTTATCGGTGACTCCCGGACCGTCGGCATGCAGCAATCCCTCCCCTCTGATACACCGAATCTGTCCTATGCCTCTTTTACTGCCAGAGTGGGTCAGGGCTATTCCTGGTTCGCTGCCCGATCTGACTTAACCTCCTCCACGCCCCGGATCCTGCTCCTGAATCTGGGTGTCAACGATCTGGCAAATGTCTCCGCCTATCAGGCATTGTATGAGACCTATGCCAATACCTGCTGGAAAGACTGTCCTATCTATATTATCTCTGTGAATCCCTGCTGTGCTCCCTGTACCAGCGTCACAAATGCCCAGATAGAGGCCTTTAATGCCTCCATGACTGCCTGGATCGAAACCTACAATTCCGCTCTCCCGGATACGGAAAATGCCCCGGCATCCGCCAGGGCACTTCCCATTCATTATATCGATACGTATCATTTTCTGTTGGAAACCGGCTTTTCCAGCTCCGATGGCCTGCATTACAATGCAGCCACCTATCAGAAATTATACGATTTTATTTTAGATCAGATTGAGGAATCCATCGGGGATGGTTCCGGCATCTATACAGTCTCCTCCTGAGGGAACTTCATATCCCAGGTTCTTCTCACGGTATCCAGGATCCGCATCATAAACAGGGTATCTGCATGTGTCATCTGCGGACATTCCAGCTTCTTCGCCTGAATCGCATGTACGCATGCCTCTACCTCATACTCCAGTCCGCTGATCTGCTCCGGTCGCTCCGACTGCTCCAGACAGTTTCCCTGTGAATCATATACCTCATAGGACTGATAATTATTGATATCCTTCACCAGCACATAACCGTCGGTTCCGTAAATCTTTCCCTGCTTATCCGTATTGGATAACATCGTGGAATACAGCCCCGCAATTGCACCGTTCTCATACACCAGATTTATAAACTCCTGTGCATCCACACCGGAATTCATCCGAACCATGGAGGTCGAGATATTATCAATCTCCCGTCCCAGAATCTGCAGTGCAAATGTGATCGGATAGACGCCGATATCCAGCAGCGCACCACCGCCCATATCCAGACGATTCACCCGGTCCTTGTCCTTCAGGTCATAGCCGATATCCGCGATCACCGATGTCACCTCACCAATGACGCCCTTTTCCAGTGTCTTCTTCAGCTGGTACATCAGCGGCATAAACCGTACCCACATTGCCTCACATAAAAATACCTGATGCATCTCTGCCAGATCGATCAGTGCCTGTGCCTGCTGCTCGTTTAATGCAAACGGCTTCTCCAGCAGTACCGGCTTCTCCGCCAGAATGCAGGCTCTTGCCTGTGGATAGTGCAGATGATTCGGTGTTGCAATATAAACCAGTTCCACCTGTTCATCCTGAATTAACGCCTCATAGCTGCCATAATGTACCGTGGCTCCGTATTTCTCTGCAAAGTGCTTCGCCTTCTCTTCCGTTCTGGATGCAACGGCATAAAGCTCTACCTGCTTCATCTGCCGCACGGTATCTGCCATCCGTTCTGCCATATGTCCGGTTCCTATAATTCCAAATTTCAATGACATGCCTGTCTTCCTCCTGCAATCCTTCCTATGATAATACCGCATTTCCGGTATAGAGCTGGTAGTAACGGCCCTGCTGCTTTAACAGCTCCTCATGGTTGCCCCGTTCAATAATCCGTCCCTGCTCCAGTACCATAATACAATCACTGTTCTGAATTGTCGATAGTCTGTGTGCAATTACAAATGTGGTTCTGCCGGACATTAATTTATCCATACCATCCTGAACCAGCTTCTCTGTTCTGGTATCAATGGAGCTGGTCGCCTCATCCAGAATCAGAACCGGAGGATCCGCAATAGCTGCCCGTGCGATTGCCAGCAGCTGCCGCTGCCCCTGACTCAGGTTCGCACCGTCTCCGGTCAGAACGGTATCATAGCCCTTCGGCAATCTCCGGATAAATCCATCCGCATTCGCCAGCTTCGCCGCTGCCACTACCTCTTCATCGGTCGCATCCAGTCTTCCGTACCGGATATTCTCCCGCACAGTCATGGTAAACAGATGTGTATCCTGTAATACGATTCCGAGCGAGCGTCTTAAATCCGCTTTCTTTATCTTATTGATATTAATGCCGTCATATCGGATCTTACCATCCTGAATATCGTAAAACCGGTTGATCAGATTCGTGATCGTTGTCTTACCGGCTCCGGTCGAGCCTACAAATGCGATCTTCTGTCCCGGCTCTGCAAACAGTGTCACATTATGAAGTACGATCTTCTCATCATTGTATCCGAAGTCTACATCATCAAACACCACATCACCCTTCAGCGGTACATAGGTTGTCGCATCTCCATTCTGATGCTGATGCTCCCAGGCCCACATGCCGGTCCGTTCCTTACACGGCACCAAAGTACCGTCCTGCTCTTTCGCATTTACCAGGGTTACATAGCCTTCGTCTACCTCCGGCTCCTCATCCAGCAGCTTAAAGATTCTTTCTGCACCCGCCATGGCCATAACGATAGAATTAATCTGCATACTGATCTGGTTGATCGGCATATTAAAGCTCTTGTTAAAGGTCAGGAAGCTTGCCAGTCCACCCAGCGTGAACCCGCCGATATTGCCGATTGCCAGAATACCGCCGACAATCGCACAGAACACATAACTGATATTACCGATCTGTGCATTGATCGGGCCTAAGCGGTTGGAGAAATTATTGGCCTGATAAGCACTGTCAAACAGCTGATCATTCAACTGGTTAAACCGCTCCTCATTCGCCTCTTCGTGGCAGAATACCTTAACTACCTTCTGGCCCTCCATCATTTCCTCGATATAACCGTTCAGATTACCGATATCCTTCTGCTGTGCAATAAAATACTTTCCGGACAGACTGCTGTACTTCTTCGTAAATATCAGCATGATGCCTACCATAACAAATGTCAGCAGAGTCAGCGGAATATTTAACATAACCATGCAGACCACCGTACTGATGATCGTGATCGCACTGGAGAAAAACTGCGGCATTGCCTGACTGATCATCTGCCGAAGCGTATCGGTATCATTCGTATAAATCGACATGATATCTCCATGTGCATGCGTGTCAAAATACTTGATCGGCAGGGTTTCCATCTTCTCAAACATTGCATCCCGGAAATATTTCAAAGTGCCCTGTGTCACATTTACCATGATCCGGTTATATGCATAGGCCGCTCCAATACCGACCGCATAGAAGCATGCTACCCGGATCAGCTGATGCAACAGCGGCTGAAAATCCGGCACCTCTGCCTGCAGTAACGGGCTGATAAAATCATCGATCAGCGTCTGCATAAACATCGTTCCCTGAACATTTGCCAATACATTTATAATAATGCAGATTGCCACGATAACCAGATGCACACCATAATGCTTCATCAATACACCGGCCAGCCGTTTCAGGATCTTACCGGCATTCTGTGGCGGCTGCATGCCTGCTTTCTTCTTTGCCTTCATATCTGCATTCCTCCTATCCTACTTCTTCATCAAAGTCACCGGTTCCCTTGGTCTGTGACTCATACACTTCCCGATAGATCTCACAGGATTTTAAAAGCTCCTCATGAGTGCCGACAGCCTCCAGCTGTCCTTCATTCATAACCGCAATCCGGTCTGCCTGCTGCACACTGGAAATTCGCTGTGCAATTATGATCTTGGTCGTATCCGGGATTTCCTCCGCAAATGCCCGGCGGATCTTAGCATCGGTCGCGGTATCCACGGCACTGGTCGAATCATCCAGGATCAGGATCTTCGGTTTCTTTAACAGAGCTCTTGCGATACAAAGTCGCTGCTTCTGTCCACCGGATACGTTCGCACCGCCCTGTTCAATATACGTATTGTATTTCTCCGGAAAACGCTCTATGAACTCATCCGCACAGGCAAGTCTGCAGGCCCGCTGACATTCCTCATCGGTCGCATTCTTATCGCCCCATCTTAAGTTCTCATAAATCGTTCCACTAAAAAGTGTATTCTTCTGAAGCACTACCGATACCTGATTTCGCAGTGTCTCCATGTCATACTCTCGGACGTCCCGTCCGCCTACCAGCACGCTGCCATCCGTCACATCATACAGACGGCTGATCAGATTGACCAGACTGGTCTTCGCACTTCCGGTACCACCGATAATTCCAAGTGTTTCACCGGACTTAATACTTAAATTAATATTCTTTAATACATACCCTTCGGCATCCTGTTTGTATCGGAAGTTCACATTTTGAAACTCTACACTGCCATCCGGCACTTCCAGAACCGGATGCTCCGGGTTCTGCAGATCACTGGTTTCATCTAAGACCTCTGAGATACGTTCCACACTGGCGGTACTCATACTGATCATAACAAAGGCCATGGAAAGCATCATCAGGCTCGTCAGAATATTCATACAGTAAGTCAGAAGGCTCATCAGATCACCGGTTGTCAGGCTGCCGCTTACGATCATATGGGCTCCCAGCCAGCTGATGATCAGAATGCAGGCATACACCGCGAGCATCATAACCGGCATATTGCATGCAATCACACTCTCCGCCTTCACAAACATGTTGTAAACCTTCGCACTTGCCTGTGCAAATTTATTTGTCTCATACTCTTCCCGGACATATGCCTTTACCACACGAATACCGGATACATTCTCCTGCACACTGGCATTCAGATCATCATATTTCCGGAACACTTCATTGAAATACTTCATGGCCAGCGAAATGATCAGTGCCAGGATTCCTCCCAGGAAAATGACTGCGATCAGATATACGGTAGCTACTCTGGCATTTACCAGAAATGCTGCAGCCATTGCACAGATCAGACTCGCGGTTGCTCTGGTGCCCATCCGGAGCACCATCATGTATGCGTTCTGCACATTCGTAACATCCGTGGTCAGTCTCGTTACCAGTCCGGCCGTACTGTATTTATCAATGTTTGAAAACGAAAAGGTCTGAATGTTTGCAAACATGGATTTCCGTAGATTCCGTGCCAGTCCGGCTGAGGCATAGGCACCATATTTGCCGCCCAGAATACCCGCGACCAGTCCGACTGCCGCTGCCAGGATCATCCAGAGTCCGACAATACAGATATGCCGGATATTACCGCCCGGTACATTCACACCGTCATCAATGATCGATGCCATCAGAAGCGGAACCACAGTCTCCATCAATACTTCTACCAGCATATAGCAGGGAGTTGCAATGGAGGACTTCTTAAATTCCTTTACCTGCTTTAATATTGTTTTTAACATCCGCATTTATCTCCTTTCCCATCTATTCCTGCAGTCTCCATTTTCCGGCTCAGTTTTATCAGAACTGCCTGAAACTCCTCCCGTTCCGCCTTGGTCAGATCCTCACTGAGCATCCGCTCCATATCCCGTACCCGGTTATGGATCCGGCACTCCAGCTCCATGCCCTGCTCCGTCAGCACCAGCTTTTTCAGCCGTGCATCACTCGTCACACTGGATCTGGTGATCAGTCCATTCTTCTCCATGCTCTGCAGATTCTGTGTCACCGTTGAGCGTCTGAGACAGAAGAAATCCTCGACATCCTTCTGATAAACATCCCGTTCCTGTGACTCCAATGCCAGGAAATGTAAGATTCGGCTCTGCGAGCCGCTGATTCCCTCCTCTTCCGCCGCACGGTGAAGATAATGCTTCAGTTGATTCGACAATATAATTACCATATTTCCCAGGCATTCCGGTTCTCTTATATATTTCTCCATCGATCCGTCTCCTTTCCATTCATTCGTATCGCAGGCAAAGCATCCCGCATTTTCCACTGTCATAACGCAAAAAGTTCGGAACCAAATTGTTCACATATGAACTGTTTGATTCCGAACCATATTTTAACATACCATTTTCAATTGTCAAGTCGTTTCTGCAATTTCACAATTTCTACACAATTGCCTTCCCGACGATTCTTATAACTGCTTATTATTCTCCATATATTCATCCATATCGATAATATCCTGGTTCATCTCATTTAAGATCTTTTCCGTATAGATTGCATGAATAATATTCTGCACGCCGCCCAGCAATAATGCCAGACCTACCATAAACATAAATGCCTTACTGATTCCAAACGGATTAAATACCAGAAGTACACCGATGGCGACACTGACCAGCGCAAAGATCAAAAGCGCCCACCAGCCTCTTGCCTGCTGCTTCTTCGCATCCACGGAAACCTTAATCTTAAGAACACCTTCTGCCAGCACATAAATACCGATAATAATGGACAATAATGACATCACCCAATTCGGATGTGCGAACAGCAATCCTCCGATTATAATACAGATAATACTGAACACCAGATCCGATGTCAGTAACCGGCTGCGGATATATCCGATCAGCTTCACCACGCCGATCACACAGAATACACTACCAAGTATCCATCCGACCAGGTTTACCATCGTTCCGGAAAAAACCATAAATACGATTCCGGTCACACACAATATGACCGAAGAAATAATCAGGTTCTCTTTTGCTTTTTTGATTGACTTATCTGGATTCATCACTCATACCTCCATCTCATTCAAAGCCCGTCAGGGTTGTTACATTGTTCCCATACTCTACACCAACCACGAAAACAATGCAAGATTTCTGCTGATTATTTAATTTTGTTTTTAGATATCCTGCCGTGAGCCGTCTACTGAACGCCGGTGGTTCCAAAACCACCCCGATCCTGTCCCGACAGTTCCTTCACTTCTTCAAATACCACCTGTGGCTGATGCTTCTCGATCCGGAACTGACAGATCCGGTCATTCACCTCGATCACAGTATCCCGCATTGCCAGTGCCGGGAACCGATACCAGTCATTCGGACCGCAATAGCTCTCATCAATAATTCCCATCGAATTGGTCTGAATGATTCCAAAATTCTTAAAGGTACTGCTCCGTGGTACGATATGTGCCTCATATCCCTCCGGCAGCTTGATCGCTACCCCTAGATGGATCAGGCGGAACTCTCCGGCCTTCATCTCTACCCGTTCTGCCGCCCGCAGATCGATCCAGTCGGATTTCCCGTCAATATACTCCAACCGTGTAATCGTATCATTTAAATACTGAATCTGTAATGTCACCTGTTCCATAATGGCCTCCATCTTCTTATCAATTGTAATGTTATATTCCATGATATAGGAATTGTGGGAAAGTTGCAAGCACAAGCCCCAGCTGCCTTTTTATTTTATCATTACTGCAGCGTACTGCTCTGATGCTTTCATTATTAATCCTGCTCCTTTTCAATTAATTGACTGTAAAACAAATAGTTTCTTGTAAAAATAACTCCCGCTGATGCCAAAGCCAGTCCCAATCCGGAATAAAAAAACGCAATAAACATCTCCGGGAAAATACCCGCTGCCCGAAATCCAATGCCTCCGCTCATCATACATGCCATAATTAAATAGGCTTTCAAATCAAAGAAATGCCAGAACGGCCGATATTCTTCATATCCCAGAATCCGCTTTGTGTGTTTTTGGCTCATCTTAAAGAACATGGAACCAAAAAGAAGAAACACAAATAAGG
>CABQJA010000050.1 GCA_902464345.1 uncultured Clostridium sp. | reverse complement strand
AAATGCGAGTGGTTCATAATAGAATATAGACTGCAATTTGATGCGTAAGAAGAGAAAACAGGAGGAGCTTATAAATGCCCAAGTTTAGTGTAAAAAAGCCATATACCGTTCTGGTGGGAGTCATAGCGTTGCTGGTATTTGGATTTGTAACATTCAGTAAGTTATCAACGGATCTGCTTCCGGAGATGAAGCTGCCGTATGTAGTAGTAGTCACAACCTATCCCGGTGCAGCACCGGAACGTGTGGAGAGTCAGGTGACGGAGGTGCTGGAATCATCTCTGGGAACAGTGAATGGTGTAGAGAATCTGACCAGTACATCCAGTGAGAACTACAGTATGCTGACACTGGAGTTTTCAGAGGGAACCAATATGGACAGTGCCATGATAAACCTGTCAACGGCGCTTGATCAGGTGACCCTTCCGGATAAATGCGGCAAGCCGATGCTGTTGGAAGTATCTATGGATATGATGCCAACGATGGAGGTTACGGTTGACTATGATGATATGGACATTTATGAGCTAAGTGAGTTTGCAGAGAATACACTGATCCCATATCTGGAAAGACAGACCGGTGTTGCCAGTGTTACCGGTATGGGTCTGGTAGACGAGATGGTAGAAGTTCGGCTGGATAAAGAGAAGGTAGATGAGTTAAATGACCGGCTGGCGGCACATGTCGATGATTCGCTGGCGGAAGCAAAGGATAAATTAGACAGTGCCGATACAGAGCTGGCCAGCGCCCAGAGTAAATTAGATGAAGGTAAGAAGACCTTAGAGGATCAGCAGAACAGTACATCTTCGGAGCTGGCAAAGGGTAGCCAGATGTTGGATGAGGCAATGGCGACCAGAGCCGCCTACAGTGCACAGCTGACCAGCCTTCAGGCAAGCAAGGCAGCATTACAGGCTGAGCAGAAGGCATATGAGGATGCGAAGATTGAGGAAACCTATGCACAGCTGAACACTATGTTTGACGGAATCCACACAGTGGCGGAAAGCATGGGAAAGGGCGATACCGTTCCGACCGATATTGTGGATGCTTATACCCATCCGGAGAAGCTGCAGGCATTTGTTCAGATGCTGGAGCAGTTGAAGGCTATGCAGGGCGTGCCGGGTGTCCCGGAAATCTCCGACGCACAGCTGGAACAGATGAAGGGACTGACAGCAGACAGTCTGAAACAGATCGATACCGCACATAAGCGGATACCGGAGATCGCAGAAGCACTGAATAATCTGGAGATTGAGATTGCAGCCGCACAGGCCATTCTGGATAATGTGAATGCGCAGACCCAGCAGGCGGCAGATAATTATGCAACTATGGAAGAAGGGAAGATCTCTGCGGCAGCCGGATTCGGTGCGGCAAGTGCAGAACTTTCGGCAGCACAGAAAGCTCTGGATGATGGAAAGGCTGAATTGGAAAGCTCCAAAGAGTCTTATGAGTCAGCGAAAGAAACGGCACTGAAAAATGCCAATCTGGACTCCTTATTAAGTCTGGATACATTGTCAAATCTGATCTCTGCACAGAACTTCTCAATGCCGGCCGGATATATATATGAAGGAGATGCACAATATCTGTTAAGAGTCGGAGATGAATTCGCAGATATGGATGAGCTCCGGAATACATTGCTTTGCGATATTGACGGAATCGGCGAAGTTCGTCTGAAGGATGTAGCAGCGATCACAATGATCGATAATTCAGCAGACAGTTACGCCAAGGTAAACGGAAACGAAGCAATTATCCTGGCGATTTATAAAGCAAGTACAGCCGGAACGGCCAGTGTATCTGACCGATGCAATGAGGCAATTACGGATATGACCGATGAGTATCCGGGCTTACATATTCTGAACCTGATGGATCAGGGAGAGTATATTGATATGATCATTAAATCGGTACTTTCCAACCTGGTTGTGGGTGCAATCCTGGCAATCATCATCCTGGCGATTTTCTTAAAGGACGCAAAGCCGACGATCGTAGTCGCATTCAGCATTCCGCTGAGCGTATTGTTTGCTATGGTGCTGATGTATTTCAGCGGCATGACGATGAATATCATATCGCTTTCGGGTCTGGCGCTCGGCGTCGGTATGCTGGTAGATAACTCCATTGTTGTAATTGAGAACATCTATCGATTGAGAAATAAGGGAATCCCATCTGCCCGGGCGGCAGTCATGGGAGCCAATCAGGTAGCGGGTGCGATCATTGCGTCTACCCTGACGACCATCTGTGTATTCCTTCCGATGGTGTTTGCAACCGGAATTGCGAAGCAGCTCCTGCCGGATATGGCATGGACGATCGCATTCAGTCTGGTTGCCAGTCTGATCGTGGCGTTGACTGTGGTACCGAGTATGAGTGCGACAGTTCTGAAGAATACAAAGACCAAATCCCATCGGTGGTTTGATGCTGTGATTCGCGGATATGAGAAAGCACTTCGTTTCTGCCTGAAGCGGAAATGGCTGCCAATCGCTCTGGCAGTGATATTGCTGGCCGGTAGTGTATTCCAGGCATTCCGGACCGGGCTGGTGTTGATCCCTTCCATGGGAAGTAATCAGATGTCGGTTTCTATCACGACAGATCCGGATAATTCCGATCAGGAGAATTATGCACTTGCAGATGAGGCAATGGAGCGACTTATGGCAATCGACGGTGTAGAGACAGTCGGAGCAATGACCCAGAACTCTATGAGCATTGCCAGCACCTCCGATGCAACGAATAGCTTCTATTTCTATATTCTGGTATCCGATAAGGCGGCAAAGAACAATGCTGCGGTTGGAAAGCAGATGGAGGATGCACTTGCGGATATGGATCTGCAGGATGTAAATGTATCCCTGTCCAACATGGATATGTCCAGTCTGATGGGCAGCGGTATGCAGGTGGATATCTATGGTTCTGATCTGGATACTATGCTGCAGGTATCCGAGGATGTGAAAGGCATTCTGGAAGAAGTCGGCGGCATGGAGGATATTTCCAATGGGCAGGAAGAGGGAGATAGCCAGTTGAAGATTCTGGTGGATAAAGATAAGGCAATGAAATATAATCTGACAGTGGCACAGATTTATGCAGAGATTGCCGGTTCCCTGACCACCGAGAATACAGCAACCACGCTGACAATGGATGGAAAAGATTATAGCGTGATCGTGGTTGATGAGACCGATAAGGTTAATAAGTCCAATGTGATGGATTATGCGTTTGAGGTAAACACAACGGATGAGGATGGAAGTCAGACAACCGAGGAGCATACGCTCAGCGAGTTTGCAAGTCTGGAAGAAAGCAAGAGTGTTGCATCAATCGGCCGTGAGAATCAGACACGGTATCTGAGTGTTACCGCAACAACGATGGATGGATATAATACGACACTTTTGGCAAGACAGGTACAGGATAAGCTAGATCAGTATCAGGCTCCGGATGGCATTACGATTAAGATTGGTGGCGAAAGTGAATCCGTGAATGATGCGTTAAAGGATATGCTTCTGATGATCCTGCTGGCAATCGTGCTGATCTATCTGGTTATGGTGGCACAGTTCCAGAATCTGGTATCTCCGTTTATCGTGCTGTTGACAATACCGCTTGCATTTACGGGAGGCTTTCTGGCATTGCTGATCAGCGGGGAAGAAATCTCACTGATCTGTCTGATGGGCTTCCTGGTATTGTCCGGTGTTATTGTAAATAACGGTATTGTGTTTGTAGATTATGTAAATCAGCTTCGAATCGGCGGCATGGAGAAGCGGGAAGCACTGGTTGAAACCGGTAAGACTCGTATGAGACCAATCCTGATGACTGCATTGACGACCATCCTTGCAATGTCTACCATGGCATTCAGTACCGATATGGCATCCCAGATGGGAAAAGGTATGTCGATCGTAGTCATCGGTGGATTAACCTATGGTACATTAATGACGCTGTTTATTGTTCCGGTATTTTATGATATTATTTACCGGAAGAAAGAAATGAAGGTCGTAGATATCGGAGACGAGGGAACTCTGAAAGCAGACGAGACTGCAATGGCAGAGGGAATCGGTGATGTGGATGTAGAAGAAGCATCGGAGAATCCGGCAACAGAAAGCAATGGAGAGGATAGACATGAGTAAGTTAAAAGCAGTGATATTAGCAGCAGGAAAAGGCACCCGTATGAAATCGGATCTGCCAAAGGTGCTGCATGAGATCAACGGAAAGCCAATGGTAGAATACGTAATAGAAGCGGCGAGAGCGGCAGGCGCAGAAGAAATCTGTCTGGTGGTTGGTCATAAGGCAGAGCTGGTGAAGGAACGAGTTGGGGATGGGGTTACCTATGTACTGCAGGAGCAGCAGCTGGGTACCGGTCATGCAGTGAAATGTGCCATGGACTTTATCGGTACGGAGGGCGATACCATGATCCTGTGTGGAGACACGCCGATCATTACCGGTAAGACACTGGATGAACTGATCGCCTATCACCGGTTATATGATCTGAAGGTAACGGTGCTGTCAACGATTCTGGAGGATGCGACCGGATACGGAAGAATCGTGCGGGATGCAGAAGGGAATTTTCTGCGAATTGTGGAGCAGAAGGATGCCACACCGGAGGAGCAGGCGATCCGGGAAATCAATTCCGGTATGTATGTATTTCAGTCTGCGGCACTTTCAGACAGCCTGACGAAGCTGAAGAATGAGAATGCACAGAAGGAATACTATCTGACAGATACGATAGAGATCATTAACCGGGAGAATCAGACCGGCGGCATTGTTGTAGGAGCAATGGCTACGGAGAATGCGGATGAGACCCGTGGAGTGAATACAACGGAGCAGCTGGCAGAGGCAGCAGAGATCATAAATCACCGATAGACAAGGAGGCATGAAAATGCCTCCCTTGTAATTTATCAAAAGCTGTGGTACATTTAACTGATGTAGGAAAACAGATGTAGCATAGATTAGAGACAGGATGATTCAGAAGGAGAACCCCGATATGAAGATCATTGCAGGACTTGGAAATCCGACGAAGGAATACGAAGGAACGAGACATAATATTGGATTTTCGGTGATAGACAAGCTGGCTGATAAATATAATATAAGTATGAACGAGAAGAAGCACAAGGCGATCTGTGGGAAAGGAATGATCGAGGGTGAAAAGGTAATCCTCTTAAAGCCACAGACCTATATGAACCTGAGTGGAGAAAGCGTTGTCGATGCAGTGAATTTCTATAAGGTAGATCCGGAAGAGGATGTGATCATCATTTATGATGATATTGATCTGGATGTAGGAAAGCTGCGGATTCGGGCAAAGGGCAGTGCCGGTGGACATAACGGGATGAAGAATATTATTGCACATCTTGGAACACAGGTATTCCCGAGGATTCGGGTCGGAGTCGGTGCGAAGCCGAAGGACTGGGATCTGGCGGATTATGTACTGGGACGGTTTCCGAAAGAAGAGCTGCCGGAGATTGAGGCAGGACGGGAAACTGCCTGTGAAGCGGTGAAGATCATAGTTTCACAGGGAACAGAAGCAGCAATGAATCGAATAAATGGAAGGTAATCAAAATGAAAGCAATGACAGAGCCTGTTAAGGAAAGCAAGTCTTATCAGGCAATCTTGCAGGCGATGAACCGAAAAGGCTTTACAGCGGTATCTGGTTTGACAGATACCGCCTTTAGTTGTGCCATTCATTGTCTGGGAGCAGGCAAAAAATATCGACTGATCATCACATATGGAGAGCAGCGGGCAAAACAGCTGGAAGAGAACTATCGCTTCTTTGACCGGAACGTGTATGTATATCCGGCCAAGGATGTGCTGTTCTACAGTGCGGATGTACATGGAAATGCAATCGTCAGACAGCGGATCGAGATCCTGAAACGGATCGTAGAGGAGGAAGCTTCCACGATCATTTTCCCGGTGGAAGCCCTGATGGAACGGGTTCCGGGGCTGGAGCATTTAAAGAAGAACCGGCATCTGATCCGGGTGGGAGACACGGTAGATGTGCAGGCATTCAGCCAGATCATGACGGCTTTCGGTTATGAGAAACGGGATGCGGTAGAGGAGCCGGGACAGTATGCAGTCCGTGGCGGCATTCTGGATGTTTATCCGCTGACAGAGGACTGTCCATATCGGATAGAGCTATGGGGCGATGAGGTAGATTCCCTGCGGAGCTTTGATGTGGAGAGTCAGCGCTCGATTGAGGAAGTGAAAGAGCTGCTGATCTATCCGGCGACAGAGATCGTACTGAGTGACAGCCGGATCGCGGCAGGTCTGAAGAAGATTGAGACGGAGCATAAGAAATGCGCCAAGGCATTGAAGGAGGCATTTCAGACAGAGGCATATGCCAGATTGAACCGGACGATCGCCTCACTTCGGGAGGAGTTAACAGAGCTGCATGAAGCAGTGGGTATTGACAGTTATCTGCCTTATTTCTACAGCAATCTGGTGTCAATTCTGGATTATTTCCCGGAGGATACCTGTGTATTTATAGACGAACCGAAGCGAATCGAAGAGAGTGCGGATGCATACCAGCTGGAGTTTCAGGAAAATATGAAAACCAGACTGGAGGGCGGTTATATTCTTCCGGGGCAGATGAATCTGCTTTTGAATATGGAAGATGTCCGGCATCGACTGGAGAACCGGTCGGCAGTTCTAAATACCGCATTGATGCAGAATCTGGAAGAGAAATGGGGAAAGATTCCGACGATTCAGTGGGAATCAAAGCAGGTACAGTCCTATGACAATCATTTCGAGCTTCTGGTGAAGAATGTGCAGGCGTGGAAAAAGAAGAAATACCGGATAATCATTCTCTGTTCTTCCGGTACCAGAGCACAGCGAATCGCGGCAGAGTTTGATGACTATGAGATCTCGGCGTTTTACAGTGAAACGCTGGATCGGGAGCTTCAGCCCGGAGAAGTCATGGTGGCAGCGGGCCGACTGAATAAGGGTTTTGAATTCCCGGACGAGAAGCTGGCGGTCGTAAGCGAGGGTGATATTTTCCAGACCGGAGAGCGGAGCCGCAGGAAGCGGATGAAACCGCAGTACAACGGAGAAAAGATTAACAGCTTTGCGGATATTTCTGTGGGCGATTATGTAGTTCATGAGAATCATGGTATTGGTATTTACCGTGGAATTGAGAAGATAGAGGTTGATAAGGTTGCAAAGGACTATATCACGATTGAGTATAAGGATAACAGTAAACTATATATTCTGGCATCCCAGCTGGATCTGATTCAGAAATATTCCAGCAAGGACGGAGCCCGACCGAAGATTGATAAGCTGGGCGGTACGGCATGGCAGGCGACGAAGACCCGGGTAAAAGGACATGTAGCAGGCATTGCGAAGGAACTGGTGAACCTTTATGCGGTACGGCAGGAGAAGGAAGGCTTTGCATATTCTCCGGATACCGTATGGCAGAAAGAGTTTGAGGAAGCATTTCCTTATGAAGAGACCGATGACCAGTTGCGGGCGATCGCCGAGACGAAGGAGGACATGGAGAGCCATCGTATCATGGATCGGCTGATCTGCGGGGATGTCGGTTACGGTAAAACCGAGGTTGCGATCCGGGCGGCATTCAAGGCGGTGCAGGATGGCAAGCAGGTGGCGTATCTGGTTCCGACTACGATCCTGGCGCAGCAGCACTTTGCAACGTTTCTGGAACGGATGCGGAATTATCCGGTGACTGTTAAGATGATGTCCCGGTTCTGTACACCGACTGAGCAGAAGAAGATCATCAGCGGATTGAAGGATGGTTCGGTGGACATTGTGATCGGAACCCACCGGCTATTGTCCAAGGATCTGGTATATAAGAATCTGGGGTTGCTGGTCATTGATGAGGAGCAGCGATTTGGTGTTGCACATAAGGAGAAGATCAAGCAGATCAAGAAGGATGTGGATGTGCTGACCCTGACGGCAACTCCGATTCCGAGAACGCTGCACATGAGTCTGATCGGAATCCGCAGCATGAGTATTTTGGAGGAACCTCCGGTAGATCGGCAGGCAATCCAGACCTATGTGCTCGAATATAATCCGGAACTGGTGCGGGAAGCAATCAACCGGGAGCTGGTGCGCGGCGGGCAGGTGTATTATGTGTATAACCGGGTGAATGATATTGATCTGGTAACGGCGAAGCTGCAGGAGCTGTTGCCGGAAGCCAGAATCGCCTATGCACACGGACAGATGAAGGAGCGGGAGCTGGAAACGATCATGTACCAGTTTATTAACGGAGAGATCGATGTACTGGTTACAACGACCATTATTGAAACCGGTCTGGATATTTCCAATGTAAATACCATGATCATTCAGGATGCTGAGAATTTCGGCCTGTCGCAGCTCTATCAGCTACGGGGGCGTGTAGGACGGTCTAACCGCCGGGCTTCTGCATTTCTGATGTATCGGAAGGATAAGATGCTGAAGGAGACTGCGGAGAAGCGGTTACAGGCTATCCGGGAGTTTACGGATCTGGGTTCCGGATATCGGATCGCATTGCGGGATCTGGAGATCCGGGGAGCCGGAAATCTTTTGGGTGAAGACCAGTCCGGACATATGGAAGCTGTGGGTTATGACCTGTATTGCAAGATGTTGAATGACGCTATCCGGGAGCAGAAGGGTGAAGTGGTAGAGGAAACCTTTGAGACCACGATCGATCTGCCGATCGATGCTTATATCCCGGCCACCTATGTGAAAAATGAGTTTACCAAGCTGGAATTATATAAGCGGATTGCGGGTGTTGCCAGTCAGGAAGCACTGGAGGATATGCAGGATGAGCTGACGGATCGGTTCGGTGAGCCGCCGATGGCAGTGATGAACCTGCTTCAGATCGCATTACTGAAGGCAAAGGCCCACGATGCTTATATTGCCGAGATTTCAGAAAAGGGTGATGCACTTCATTTTGTGATGTATCCGAAAGCAAAGGTACAGACGGAACGAATCGATGAGTTCATGAAGCAATATCGGGGCAAAATGAAGATGAATGTGGCAAAGGAGCCTACATTTGTGCTGAATGTGAAGGGTATAAATAAGAAAGAACGCTTAAATTGTGTAGAAAGTGTGATAAATGAGGTCCATCTATTGATAGATCGACAGTAAGAGTGGTAGTATAGAAACAAATTATAAAAAGGAGTATCACGGATGAAAAAGAAGATATTAGCAATGATTATGATAATGACAATGGGCATTGCCACATTGTTGACCGGCTGCGGTACGTCGGATGGTTCCGGTAATTCCGGTGGCCAGTCCACAGGCAACAGTAGCAAGAGTCCGGAAAAGGTTCTGGTTATGAAGGTCGGAGATCAGGAGATTTACCTGAATGCAGTGAATTATTATGCACTCTCTGTTATAGAAGCAATGGGAATCACCCAGGGGACGGATATGTCAGCGGCCTATAACGATACGTATCCGACAATGGATGATGCGGTAAAGGCTCAGCTGTTACTGCAGATCCGTCAGACTGCAATTCTGTATCAGAAAGCAGAGGAAAAAGGAATTACTTTAAATGACGATCAGAAGAAGGAAGTAGAAGATCTAGTTGCACAATATAAAGAAAAATATGATGCGGATACGCTGAAGAAGCTTGGAATTGATGATGCACTTCTGACAGAGATGTATACCCAGTATAAGGTGATCCGGGTAATGGAGAATCAGATGGCATCTGAATTATCCGGTTCAGAAACAGAGGACTACGGAACGATTGAGACACTGGCATTCCCTACGGTAATGATGGATGGTTCCGGCAATATAGTAACCGATGATGATGGAAACTATCAGTATCTTTCGGAAGAGGAGATGTCTCAGAAGAAGATACAGGCACAGGAGGCACTGGAAAAGGCCAAGAATGGTGAGTCATTTGAGGATCTGATCAAGGAGTATGATCTATCCTCTACATCCGGAACAACACATGCAACAACGGCCAGTCTTCAGGCAACCTACGGACTGAAGGATGGTGAGATCAGTGATGTTCTGGAAGAGGATTTCGGTTATCTGATCGTTCATATGGTGAGCCAGAAGGATGATGATTATACAGGAATGGTAAAGACATATAATTCGAACCAGGCTGTTCAGAATCAGGAAAGTCAGTGGTTCAACGATTACCAGATTTCAGATGATGATCTTGTACAGGATGTATGGGATGCATTTACATTCCAGGATTTTGTATAAATGTGAATGATGGAGGTTATCTATGCGAGGGAAGAAGTGGAGACTGATCCTGTTTTTATCAGTATTTGCACTGATGCTGACGGGCTGCGGTGCCGGCAAGGATGAAGGCGCAGCGAAGCAGATAGAGGCATTTACGATTGGGGATGAGACGGTATATCTGGGTGAGGTATGGATTTATGCCAAGACGATCCAGCAGGAATATGAGAAGAATTACGGCACCGGCATCTGGACGGTAGAACTGCAGAATCAGGACGGTGAAACACAGACGGTAGAAACGATCACCAAGGAAGATATGGTAGAAGAGATTCTTCAGGTGAAGGTGCTTTGCAAAAAGGCAGAAAGCTTTGGCGTGGCACTGACACAGGAAGAGCAGGATAAGATCAATCAGCAGGCACAGGAGTTTATCAGTGGACTGACGGATGCAGATAAGGCAGAGACCGGAGTGACGCAGGAGCTGGCAGTGCAGGTGTATCAGGAGAATGCGATTGCCTCCAAGGTGTATGACAGGATCATGCAGGAGGGAAAGGTAGAAATCTCGGATGAACAGTGCCGACAGACAAAGATTTATGACCTGTATTTCCCGACCTATACGGAAGAAGGAGAAGGCAATTTTACACCGGTTTCCGAGGAAGAGAAGAGTGCAAAGCAGGCACAGGCGGCAGAAGCATACGGACGAATTACCAATGAGGATGATTCCCTGAATATTGAAACTGCTGCATATGAGTATGGATGCACAGAGTCTAATTTTTATACCATGTCTTATGAGGAGTATGTGAATCAGTATGGACAGGAGCTGGCGGACCAGATCTATGCGATGAAGGATGGCGATTATCTCGGAGTGGTGGAAAGTCAGTACGGATACCATGTAATTCAGATGATTGCATTAACGGATGCCGAGGCAACGCAGGATAAGAAACAGGAGCTGGAGGCAGAGCTGCGGAAGGAGTATTTCACACAGGTTTACAAGGATTACTTAAAGGAAATTGACAGTGGCTGGAAGTTCTCAAAGAATGTAAATGAAGATGCATGGAATATGATTCAATTCGTGCCGGGGACAACGGAAGAATAGATAAAGAGCAGGAGATATAAGATGAGCAGAAAAATACTGGTGTTGGATCTGGATGGAACACTGACGAATTCAAAAAAAGAAGTGACACCGAAAACTCGTGAGGCGATTCGGAAGCTTCAGGAGCGTGGACATGTAGTGGCACTGGCATCCGGCAGACCGACCGGAGGCATCCGACAGGTAGCGGAGACACTTCGGATGGAAGAGGCCGGAGGATATGTACTGGCATTTAATGGTGCAAAGATTCTGAACTGGAAAACGCAGGAGGTTCTGTTTCAACAGACATTGGATCATAAATATCTGGCACCGCTTCTGGAAGCAGCGTATCGTTACAATCTGTCATTGGTTACCTATCAGAATGAATGGGTGATCGTTGAAACCGAGATGAACGAGTATGCAGAGCTGGAGGCACGGATCAATCATCTGAAGGTCCGGCGGGTGGATGACTTTGTAAAGGCGGTTGACTTCCCAATCAATAAATGTCTGTATACCGGAGATCCGGTGCAGATTAAGAAATGCGAGGATGAACTGCTGGAACGTTACGGACAGGAACTGAGTATTTTTAAATCCGAGGATTATTTCCTGGAGGTCATGCCTCAGAATATAGATAAGGCGGCATCTCTGGACCGACTGATCCATGTACTGGGAATCGAGCAGAAGGATGTTGTTTGCTGCGGAGACGGATATAATGATATATCCATGATCCAATATGCCGGAGTGGGCGTGGCAATGTCCAATGCAAAAGATGTAGTGAAGGAAGCGGCAGATGTGATTACCGGTTCGAATGACGAGGACGGTCTGGTGCCGGTGATTGAAAAGTATTTTCTGGAATAGGACGGTTGACGAAATGAAGTTAAATGATGTGTTTGTTTCGATGATAGAATTTGATCGGGGAGATGCAAGAAGGATTCAGCATTTTGTAAAGGTACATGCCTTTGCAAAGTTGATCGGAGAGTTAGAGAATATTGCAGAGGATGAACTGTATACATTGGAAATTGCTGCTTATGTACACGATATCGGGATTCTGGAGTCTGAGAGAATCTATGGTGACAGCAATGGAAAGCATCAGGAAGAATTGGGCCCGGATCTTGCAAAAGAACTTCTGGTGAATCTGGGGTGTGAAGGTTCTGTTATTAAACGGGTATGTTATCTGGTAGGACATCATCACACCTATTCCGATATTGATGGCAGGGATTACCAGATTCTGGTGGAGGCAGATTTCCTGGTGAATCTGCAGGAAGATCAGGTGCCGTTAAGTGCGGTTGAACATGCATACAAGAATATTTTCCGGACGGAGACCGGCAGGAGACTGTGCCGGGAGATGTTCGGGTTATAGGAGTAGCGGTCAGGCGACTGTAAGTCATGTGGTTATGAGACTTACAGTCGCTTTTTTATTTGTGCAGAATATATTCTGCAAAACTTGCGAAAACACATTGCAAACATAGAAAAGCCATGCTATTATTATATAGAGAAAAGAACGGCGGGAGTTAAGATTCATGCTGAGAAAACAGGGGAATAAAATATGATATGTTATATCGCAATGCTGGCATCAGAACTAGAGGGAACATTGCTCTTTAAATTACAATCTGAAATACAGGAGAAGTATCCTTGGCAGATTCAGATTGATATATATGAGAGTGAAGAACAGTTAAATAGAAAAATTGAAAGTGAAGAGGGATATGTAGCAGTTTCATTTCATGAAGGACAACAAAAAGGTAGCATTTATCTAAAAAAGGAAGCGGGGGAAAAAGATTCATTATCATATGTGGAAAATCAGATTGTATATATAGAAGTATATGGGCATAGGTTGGAATTTCATATGCGGGATGGCAATATTAAGAGGCAAACAGGGAGTTTAAAGTCATGTATGATACAACTGAGTAAATCGCAATTCGTACAGGTACATAAGAGTTATCTAATAAATATAGCTGATATTGAATGCATAGAGAATGGG
>CABQJA010000049.1 GCA_902464345.1 uncultured Clostridium sp. | reverse complement strand
TTCTTATCCGCAGATGACTTTTTAATTAAGCTCTTTGCTTTGTCGTTTCTTTTTATCTGTTAATTCTTACTTTTTTCTTTCTTCTCTGACGCTCTTTAAACCGCTCCGGCTTACGCTTCCTGAATGCACTGACGTCCGATGGAGTCATAGGTCATACCGGTTCCCCGGAAGTCCTCAATGCTATAGCAGTTTCTGCCATCCAGAATAATCGGTTTCTTCATCAGCTTCTTATACAGATTTACATCAAACTGTGTAACATCCTCCCACTCGGTAAAGATGAAACAAATATCTGCATCCGTAATGGTCTCCTCAATGGTATCGCAATATTCGATCTCATCCGGATAATGCTTCTTGAAGTTCTTAACGCCTACCGGATCCCATGCCTTCACCTTAGCTCCGTCATCTAACAGCAGCGGAATGTTTACCAGTGATGGTGCCTCACGCAGATCATCGGTTCCCGGCTTAAATGTCAGTCCAAGGACTGCGACTGTCAGACCCTCAAACTCATCATAATACTTTCTTGCCTTCTTGATCAGCTTTAATTTCTGACCTTCATTTACCTCAATCGCTGCCTTGATCGTCTTCATTTCATTATCATTAAAGCTTGCCAGCCAGCTTAATGCCTTGGTATCCTTCGGGAAGCAGGAACCACCATATCCGATTCCGGAATTTAAGAACCGGTTACCGATTCTCGGATCATATCCCATTCCCTTTGCAACATCTTCTACATTGGCTCCGACAATTTCACATAAGTTTGCAATCTCATTGATATAAGAGATCTTTAATGCCAGGAAATCATTGGATGCGTATTTGATCATCTCTGCACTCCGACGGTTGGTAACCAGAATCGGTGCATCAAAATTCGCATATACTTCCTTTAATACCGTACCTGCCTGTTCTGTCTCTACACCAAGGACGATTCTTGCAGCATGAAGGGTATCACGGACTGCTGTTCCCTGTGCCAGAAATTCCGGATTGGATGCAACTGAAATCTGAACATCATGTGCCAGATTGGCATTCAGATATGCCTCTACTTTATCATTGGTTCCGATCGGAACGGTTGACTTCACAACTACCACACAGTCATGCTCTACCGTTTCCGCAATCTGCTTCGCAACCTTATATACATATGTTAAGTTTGCTGAACCATCCTTCTTCTCCGGAGTACCTACACCGATAAAGATGACATTGGCATCCTTATAAGCGGAAGCATAATCGGTGGTAAAGGTCAGATTATCCATGCTCTCATGCATCAGCTCCTCCAGGCCTTCCTCATAGATCGGAGAAATGCCCTTCTGCATCGTCTGGATCTTCGCCTCATCCACGTCTACACAGGTCACCTGATGACCCTTGCTTGCCAGACACACACCTGTTACCAGGCCTACATATCCTGTACCTGCTACTGCTATTTTCATATTCCATACCTCTCTTCTGTTTATTCTCGCCTTATCTATCTCATCCCCGGATCCGCATTCCAAGCAGACGGAATAATGTCTTGATATAACTGATTATAAATGGTATCAGCTGCCGCTTGGACTCTCCATACAACCGTTTATTAAAGGAGATCGGCGTCTCCCCTATCCGAAAGTTTTTCTTTCCTACCAACAGCTTAATCTTAAGCAGAATTTCTTCCAGAACATCATAATTTACACAGGTCAGGTTTATCTGCTTCAGCTGATCCGTATGATACATTCTGAAATTCGTGGATATATCCTTTGCTGAAATTCCAAGACATACCCGGTATGCTGTATTCAGCATCCAGGACATGACCTGTGAGCTCTTTGCATCTGCAGTCTGGCCGCCCTTTACATAACGGGAACCGATCACTACATCATATCCTTCTACAAACTTTTTATAGATTGCCGGTATTGCTTCGGGATTATGCGAACCATCGCTATCCAGTGCCAGCATTTTATCCATGGTTGCCACCTGAATTCCCTTTCGGTATGCTCCGCCGAATCCAGGCTCCTCCTGATTGTAATATTTCGCTCCGACTTCCTCACACAGCTCTTTTGTGTGATCCATCGGCTCCTTGGTATCTATTACGATCAGCTCGTATTCTTCACCGACCTCTTCCATTGCTTTCTTCAGCTTCGGAAACAGTACGCGTAAATTCTCTTCTTCTTTATAAGCTAATAGCATAACACTAATGCCCATAGTGTAATCCTCACTTTCATTTACCTGCTCGCTTACCCTGACTGTCAAAGTCAAACAGATTATAAAAGATAATCAGACCTGCCAACAGCAGTCCGTCCAAAACTACCTGTATACCAACCGCATGCTCATGTAGCATATAATAATATGCCTTTGGTGCCATGATCATTCCAAGGATCAGCAGATATGCATAATCCTTCCAGGTACGCTTCTCTTTCTTCATCAGAAATACCAGAATTACCGGTGTCAGGAATGTCAGGTTATACATGTATGAATTCGGTATTAAAAATACCATCAATGTCGTAAATACCATCAACCGCTTCCATGCGGATTTCTCGCGCCATATCCGGAACAGACTCCAGAATGTCATAACGGCTCCGATCACTACATAAATCTTCATAACCGGGAACCAGGACGGTACCGTCAGATCATGCCATACCACAAATGGGAACCGCAGGAAGGAGCTTAATCCTACTCCGAAATACACATTCGGTACTTCTGAGCTGTAGCCTTCTCCAAATGCAAACAACGCATATAAGATCTCTTTTATATTCTGTACATATCCACCACGGAATATCACCAGCGGAACAAAGAATGCTACCGCTGCCGTTCCCAGGGTAATAAATACCTTTTTCCATTTCTTCTCTGCCACAAAAACCGCGATCATATAGATCGGATACAGCTTAACTGCCGCAGACAGTCCTAAAAATACTGCAGATAAGTTTTCATTGTCCTCATAATAATACACGAACAACGCATAAAAAATCAATGCCACTACCAGATAATTTCCGCGATCCAGCATAAAAATATATGGTGCGGTAAATGTACTCAGAAGTGCTGCTATTCCCGCCAGCCAGGCCGGACACTGATTCTTGGAATACTTGCGGATGATCTTATAAAGGCAAACCGCCAGCAATAAGGTTCCGATTCCGAAGCACAGGATATAGGACAGCTTTCCCATCGGCATTGCGGCAATCTCCTTTGCCGTATATACCGCATAATTTCCGAATAATGAAAATACATAAGCAATTGCAAGTATCAACGGCGGATAGGTCGAATAGTACCCTACATATGGCAGACGCGCACTGACCATCTGATTTACATTGAAAAAATCCATGAACTGATCTTCTCGCAGGAACAGGAAAGATCCATCCGGATATACATATCCCTTCGCACGGATTGCCATCGAAAACAGTCCAAATGCCACATAACCGGCAATGATCAAAAGAAGGAATATCACAAGTTTTTTATTTTGTTTCATTCTGTTCTCCTGTTTCTTTTGTTGTAAAATTCAAACGCTCTTCCTCAACTACCAACGGCCGGTTCATAACACGGCTGTTGATGTTCAGGATATATTCTCCGATCAGTCCGATAAAGAACAGCTGCACGGCTCCCAGGAAGCACATTCCGATCAGGATTGGTGCCATACCTGCCTGGAACTGATCCCACATAGCCAGCTTCATGATCAGATATACCAGTGCCACAATGATACTGATAAATCCGACTCCACATCCCATAAAGGTAGCCAGACGAAGTCCGATCTTTGTATAGGAGGTAATACTTAACATCGCCGCATCATACAGCGTATAGAAATTATTATGGGTCTTACCGGCTCTGCGCTGTGGCTGTTCATACGGAATCTCCTTCCGCTTGAAGCCAAGCTCTGCCACGATTCCACGCATAAACGGTTTCGGATCCTTCAGATTCCGGAGTACCTCTACAAAGGACCGGTCATACAGTCCGGATCCGGTAAAATGCTCGATCTGCTCCACATCCGAAAACTTCTTGATCATCTTATAATAAACACTGCGCAGGAAATACATGATCTTGCTTTCCTTACTGCTCGTCTTGATACCGATTACAATCTTATATCCGTTCTCCCATTCCTTAATATACTGCGGAATCAGCTC
Organism: uncultured Clostridium sp.; assembly: GCA_902464345.1. GTDB lineage: Bacteria > Bacillota > Clostridia > Lachnospirales > Lachnospiraceae > CAG-632. The sequence goes on along the minus strand of CABQJA010000049.1, from coordinate 9,075 downwards.
GATCGGATCCTGGAAATCACATACCATGGAAATCGTACAGTCACCGGTCGTCTGCAGAATACCATAATACGGAGAATTAAACTGTCCAAAATTCTTTGCATTAAAGATTGCTTTGATATTCGGATTCTTGCTGCAGATCTCTCGCAGCAATTCTCTGGTCTTATCATGTGAATCATTATCAATAAACACCAGCTCATAATTATAATTCGTCAGCTGTGTTTCAAAAAGATTTACAATTGCCTCACTCATTGGAACAACATTTTCTTCTTCATTATAACATGGAATTAAAATACTGATCGTTTTTTTCATTTCTTCATTTCCTCTTTATACCAGTCTACGGTTCTCTGTATTCCTTCTTCAAACGATACCTGCGGTTCAAAACCTGTATCCTTTTTCAGATTCTCAATGTCCGCACACAGATACATAACCTGCTTATCATAATACGGTACCTCACCCATACCTACTTCAACCGACGGATCAATGGTATCCCGGATGATCCGGATGTAGTCTGCCAGTGGTCTGACCTGCCCGCTTCCGATACAGTATACGGAACCGTCAATGCCACGCTCCGCTGCCAGATAAAAGGCTCTGGCAGCATCTCCGCAATAGAGATAATCCCACATCTGTTCGCCCTTGGTATACTGTGGTCGTTCCCGGTTTAACATCTTAATAATACCCGACATTACCATAGTATGCAGACCGTCATGCGGTCCATAGGTACTTAAAATACGCACCCAGATATGCTTCATTCCCAACTGCTGACAGAGAATCCGGCTCATTTGTCCGGCGCAAAGTTTACCGATACCATAGCCTGTTTCCGGATGAACCGGAGTGTCCGGTCCTAATTTCACGCCGTCCACTCTGCCATACTCTGCCTGTGAACCGGCTCCCAGAAAGGTCCGGCATCCGGCAGATTTTGCCAGATGTACGGCATCCAGTACCGCCCGGACATTCTTATTCTGCAAATACATATCATTTCTGGCTTCACCATAGGTACCGTCCCAGGCAAAATGGAAGAATGTGTCATAGCCTTCCAGACTACCCTCCAGACTTCTTAAGTCTGCCAGGTCACATTCTAGCACATGAATCCATGGGCTTTTCGGAATGCCATCCCTGCGCTTTGAACCAGGTCTGATGATCACCAGTATCTCTATCTCTTTCTGAATCAGGAATTCCATAAGGGCAATTCCCAGCATACCGGTTCCACCGGTCAGGATCACTCGTTTCATACTATCTCCTTACAGTCTTATCCTTACGATAACTGATTTGATTCATATTCCTCTCTGGAAAGGAATGGGAACATATCGTCAATGGATGGCGATACGATCTTTCCATCCGGCAGTACCTTTGAGGATAGCTTTGGTGCAAAGTTCTGCTTCTCATCCACAATTGCCTCGCACATAACCGGACCGTCTGTACTTAAAAATTCCTCTAACTTCTCGTCTACATCCTTCAGGCTGTCGATCCGTACATACGGGATTCCGTATGCATATGCCAGCTTTGAGAAATCCGGGAAGCTGAGTCCGTTTCCGTCACAGACACCAACCAGCGGTTCACCCTTAAACAGATTGGTCTGTGTCTGACGGATGGAATGATATCCGTTATTGTTAATAATGATCAGCTTCATATTCAGCTTGTTATATACAACTGTCTGAAGCTCCTGTAAATTCATCTGGAAGCTTCCGTCACCATCAATACAGATGACCCGCTCGCCCTTCTTGGCTACGCATACACCGACAGCTGCCGGGAAGCCGTATCCCATTGCTGCACAACCGGAATTGGTGAACAGTCTCTGATTCTTCTTAATCTCCATTGCCTGGAAGGTAATAACACAGGCGCTTCCGTTTCCGCAGATCACCTCATCGCCCTCCTGCAGATGCTTGGACAGCTTTGTGATGAATACATACGGATTGATCGGAGTCTCTTTCTCGTAATAAGAAGGCAGTGTTGCCGGATATTTCTGATTTACGGCTCTTGCCCAGCCTAACCATTCCTTCTGCTCCTCTGTCGGGCCTGCATACTCTGCCTTTAATAAAGACTGCATAACATCCTTTACATTGGCATGGACCGGAAAATCCACATGAACGGTCGGCTTGCGTAATTCAGCCTCATCAATGTCGACAACGATCTTATATGCCTTCTTTGCAAAGTCATGATAATTATAACTGATCTGACGGATATTCAGACGGCAGCCGAGAACCAGAAGCAGATCACTGTTCTGTACTACAAAGTTACCGCCACGGGTGCCGACTGTACCCGGACGTCCGCAAAACAGCGGATGCTCATCCCACAGTACATCATGTGCATTCCATGCGGTCACTACCGGGATTCCCAGCTTATCTACCAGCTTTACAAACTCCTCATAGCCCTCTGACAGACGGATACCGGTTCCCGCAAATACGACCGGTCTCTTTGCTGCCTTTATTTTCTCAATGATCTCCGGTGTCAGCTTTTCATCATAAACTGGATTCTCCTTTAACTCTAATTCTGCACTGTCAAAGCCCTTCAGCTCATCCGACTCGATCACTGCCGCCTGAACATCCAACGGAATATCCAGCCATACAGGTCCCTTTCTGCCATTCATGCATAAGAACCATGCCTTTTCCAGGTGATACCGGATCTCTGTCGGCTCTGTTACCATATGTGCATATTTCGTCATGGTCTTTACAGTATCTACGATCTGGAATTCCTGATCGCCTAACTGACGAAGCGGTACATCGGTCGACCATGTCGTTGTCTCCCGCTTTACCTGTCCGGAAATCACGAACATCGGGATTGAATCCTGCCATCCGCCAAGTACACCGGTAATCGCATTTGTTCCACCCGGTCCGCTGGTAACACAGATTGCGGCAACCTTTCCGCTTTCTCTAGCATATCCTTCTGCTGCGATCGCACATGCCTGCTCATGATGATTATACGTACTGTGAAGGCCTTCCTTATGTCCCAGTGCATCATTTAAATGCATGGCACCGCCTCCGGTTACCGTAAATACATCCGTTACGCCCTGTTTTACCAAAAAATCCGCAATATACTGCGCTACTTTCATTTTCATTCCGTCCATCTCCTCATACAATATGTATTTTCATTCTTATTCAAAATATTTCAAAAGCTCCAGTGGGGTATCTGCACTTCCTACATTTGTACATTTCTCTACATCTTCTTTTGAATGAAAATCAAATCCGTAAGTCACGCCTAAAAAGTCAACGCCAAGCAGCTCGGCACCGTTTGCATCATGCCAGCTGTCTCCGATCATAACCGCATTCTTATAATCCTCTGAGCCAAGATCCACCATACATTTCCGTATGATATCGACCTTTTTTAATTTTCCTTCAAAATCAGACCCATATAAGATCTTGGAATATTGGTCAAAGCCGAAATGCTTCAGAATATCCTCTGCATAATCCTGTCGCTTATAGGTCGCTACTGCAATCTTGATATTCCGTTTTACCAGTTCATCCATTAATTCATAGATTCCATCATATGGCTTTGCCTTAATCAGGTTCGGACCCTTATAGCTGGTCCGGAACTCTGCTGCCAGCTCATCAGCTTTTGCTTTTTCCAGATGAAAAGTCTTTGCCAGGGAATCCTGGATCGGAGGTCCGATAAAGGTTTCCAGTACCTCCGGTGTCGGCATCGGTAGATCATGATTCACAATCACTTCTTTGACTGCCGAAAGCACACCCTCTCTGGTATCCAGAAGTGTTCCGTCTACATCAAAAACTGCAATCTCATACTTACTCATATCCTACTCCTCTGTATACAGGGAATCTGTGATAAATTCCATTTCAATATCCTGCTTTAAGCTCTTCAGCATTTCAATCACATACTGATTGGTCTTGCTCGCCTGCTCTTTATTAAAATTATACTCCATGTAAGCATTGATATAATTCTGCTTCTTGTCTCCGGCATATCCGTCAAAGCCGCCCAGTGCTACTTTCTTCACACCGATCTTCTTCATAACCTTCAACAGCATGACAAAAGAATTATCCATGCATACTCCATCCGCATCCGGATCCAGCAATGAACTGTACTGCATAGTATAGTCAAACTTACCTTCTGTCTTGGTAACATTGGAGGTCGCGATCACCTTCATGTCCGGATTCAGGGACAGTGCGGTTGCCAGCTGTACATAACGCTTGGAATTACTTAAGAATACATAATTGCTCTTTAATTCACTGGAAATAAAGTTAACAGACACTACGATTGGATTCTTTTCCTCAATATATGCCTGAAGCTTATTAAGCTGCTTCTGTACACTTAAACCAGGGCCCAGAAGTAATACATCTCTACCCTTAAACTGTTCTGTCAGCTCTGCAATATCCTTCTCATCATTGACTTCAATATTCTGATAATCCAGATATAACTGTTCGATCAGCTTCTGATCATACATCAGCTGCTTCTCACCCTCTAATTTACTTAAAATCTCGTTAATTGATTTTACGGAAAGCGTCCGCTTATTCATCAAGTAAGACACATAATTCGGATGGCAGTCGTTGGAAGCCGCAATAAAGAAGAACATATTATAGCCCCAAGGAGTCATCTTATAGATCGGCATAACATTGGCATCCACTGCTTCCAGAATCTGGCTGATGTCATAATTCTTTCCGTAATGCTCATTCAGATGCATAGCCAGCAGTTCCAGTGGTGCATTTCCGGCACTCTTACCCATACCATAAATCGTACCGTCTACCAATACCATACGGTCTGTCTTATGTGACAGCATCTCGATGCAGTTCGCATATGCCATCTGGAAATTGTTATGGGAATGATAGCCAAGTCCGATCGTTGGCTTCAGATACTGGTTTAACAGCTTGTAATAATGCATCAGATTCTCCTGGTGCATCAATCCATAGGTATCTACCATAGATACTGCATACGGCTCCAGATCATTTGCAAGACTGATCAGATCCATTAACTCATCATCCTCATAGCTGGTAATAGAAACCAGCTGTACAAATACCTTATAACCCAATTCCTTTAACTGGCGGCAGAAATCAATTGCCTGCCAGCGGATATGCTTCTTGAAAATAACACGGATACCATCCAGATAGGACTCTTCACATGGCTGAATATGATCAATGCTACAGGTACCGTAATCGATCATACCGACTACCATAGCCTGTTTGCGGTCTAATTTGCCATAAATCTTCTCCACATCTGCAGAGTATGGCATAATGCTCCGGTTCATATCAAACGGTCTGCGGTCGTCCAAGAATCCGACTTCAATAATGTTGACACCGGCTCCTACCACACGTTCAAAAATACTTACCAGATTATTATGTCCAAATTCCCAGTCGTTTACATATCCTCCGTCACGGAGAGTACAGTCTAATAACTTAATTTCACCCATTATTCGGTCACCTCACTTGTTTTCGTTTTCTGACGGTATGCCCAAAATTTATTAATACAGAAATTGATTGGAATCGTTACTACCATATTTAAGAACGGAGCCAGGGAAACTGCCACATCCTTTGCTGCCATATGCAGTCCGAATCCGGTCAGCCATGTGGCAACACCACCCAGATACTGTTCAATATGCAGGATGTCCAGCCAGAATGCCAGTAACAGGGATGTCAGCAGCAGTCCGGAAAACGCATAGGAAATATATGTCTTGATCAATACCTTCCACCAGACTCTGTGCTCTCCGTCTTCTTGTTCCTTAAATACAAACTTACTCTGCCAGATATATGCATTCAGTACACTGATCACAAATCCGGCCACATTCGCAATCTGTACCCGGATACCATCCCCCATCGGGGCGGAACCCAGGATCCAGTAATACACCAGAGAATATGTTACATATGATACAACCGTATTGGAAACGCCTACCAGTCCGAACTTGATAAACTGCCAGAGTGCTGCCAGACCCTTCTTCGGTTTCTCCCCGGTATTCTTTTTCATCTCTTCTGTCTCATTCATCTCGAATGTCCAACCTTTTCTATAGCCTTCTTACTGTATTGCTTCTTTAATGGTCTTTGCCATATAGTCGATCATTTCATCGGTCATGCCCGGATATACACCTACCCAGAAGGTCTCGTTCATGATCCGGTCTGTATTCTTCAGATCACCGACTACACGATAGCCTTCTCCGGTCTTGCGCATCTCATCAAAGCATGGATGCTTGATCAGATTACCCGCAAACAGCATACGTGTCTGAACCCCATGCTGCTCTACATACTGAACTACCTGATTCCGGTCAACGCCTTCTTTACAGGTGATCAGGAAACCAAACCAGCTAGGGATTGAGTTCTCACATGGCTCCGGAAGGATCAGCTTCTCCTCTGTTCCCGCAAGTGCTGCCTTCAGACGGTCGAAGTTATGACGACGACGCTCTACAAATCCAGGGAACTTCACGATCTGTGCACAGCCGACTGCTGCCTGCATATCGGTTGCCTTTAAATTATATCCAAAATGAGAATATACATATTTATGATCATAGCCTAATGGAAGCTCACCATACTGCTTGTCAAACCGGTGACCACACAGGTTATCATGTCCGGAAGGACATACACAGTCTCTTCCCCAGTCACGGAAGGAACGGATACACTTATTCAGTAACGGATTGTTCGTGTAAACCGCACCGCCTTCACCCATTGTCATATGATGTGGCGGATAGAAGCTGGAGGTTCCGATATCACCGATCGTACCGGTAAACTTCTCTTCACCATCAATAATATACTTGGAACCAAGGGCATCACAGTTATCCTCTACCAGCCACAGATTATGCTTATCACAGAATGCCTTTACAGCCTTTAAGTCAAATGGATTACCCAGAGTATGTGCTACCATAACAGCCTTTGTCTTCTCAGAATATGCTTCCTCCAGCATAGACGGATCAATGTTGTACTGTGGAATCGTAACATCTACGAACACAGGAACCGCACCATACTGGATAACCGGAGCTACCGTTGTCGGGAATCCGGCTGCTACCGTAATTACCTCATCGCCCCGCTTGATTGCACGCTCACCAAGTAACGGAGAGGTCAGTGCCATAAATGCATTCAGATTTGCAGAAGAGCCGGAATTTACCAGAGAACAGTATTTTACGCCAAGGTACTCTGCAAACTTCTTCTCAAACTGATCCGTATAACGTCCTGCTGTCAGCCAGAACTCCAGTGCACTGTCTACCAGATTACACATTTCCTCATGATCATATACTCTTGATGCATATGGGATACGGTCTCCTTCTTTAAAAGGTCCCTTCTTGTTATGGTAGGTATCGCAATAGTCTGCTACCATATCCAAAATCTGCTTCTTTGCCTGATCTTCTGTCATATTCTCAAACATTTTCTTTCTCCTTTTCTGTTTCCGTTTGATCTTATTTGATCTGTATTTTTATTTCAGACTTTCACTTTTTGTGCAATATTCCTGAATCTGCTGATCCATAATTGCCGGAATATCACCCTTATCAAAATAGACTCTTGTCCACTCAACTACCTTATCCAGTGCCTCTGACACGTTCCAGCGAGGTTTCCACTGGAATGTGGTCTTTAACTTGGAACAGTCAAGCTTCAGGAAGTTCGCCTCATGAGGACCGCCATCATACTGATTGATCCACTTCATGCCACTGCCCCACTTCTCGCAGAACATATCCACAATGTCTCCGGTCGTCACACAGTCCAGATCATCCGGTCCTACATTATAATAATCTGCATAGCTGCCATCCTCATACTGCTTCTGTGCGATCATCAGATACGCCATAACCGGCTCCAATACATGCTGGTACGGACGTGTGGAATGCGGATTCCGCACGATCATATCCTTACCCTGCTCGGCAGCCCGGACACAGTCCGGAATAATACGGTCATTGGCGAAATCACCGCCACCGATTACATTACCGGCTCTCGATGTGGAGATGGCTACTCTTCCGTCCTCGAAGAAGGAGCTCTTATAGCTGTGTGTTACCAGCTCGGAGCAGGACTTACTGTTCGAATACGGATCGTATCCATCCAGCGGCTCATTCTCTCGATAGCCCCAAGCCCATTCATTATTCTTATATACCTTGTCCGTAGTAACATTTACAAATGATTTTACACAGGTATTCAGCCGGATACACTCCAGCACATTAACGGTTCCCATCACATTGGTCTCATAGGTATAGACCGGATCCTTATAGGAGTCACGCACGATCGGCTGTGCTGCCATATGGATCACGATCTCCGGCTGTGCCTCTTCAAATACAGCCTTTAATTTATCCAGATCACGAATATCTCCGATCACAGAATGCATTCTGCTCTCTACGTCACACATGGAAAACAGATTCGGATTTGTCGGAGGATTCAGTGAATATCCGGTCAGGATTGCTCCGGCATTCACCAGCACACGACTCATCCAGGAACCCTTAAATCCGGTATGCCCGGTCAGAAGTACACGTTTTCCCTTGTAAAAACTCATATCCATTGATTATTCCTCCCATACCTTCCATGGTGCTTTTCCTTCTGCCAGCAGTTTCTCCAGCTGATTCTTGTCTCTGGTCGTGTCCATGCACTTCCAGAAGCCGTCATGGAAGTATGCCTTTAACTGTCCTTCGGCTGCCAGACGCTCCAGCGGAGCCTTCTCAAATACGGTCGAATCTCCTTCGATATAATCAAACACTTCCGGATTCAGAACCATGTAACCGCCATTGATCACGCTGCCGTCCCGATCCTGCTTCTCACGGAATTTATGAATCGTTCCGTTCTCATCAATATCCAGAACACCAAACTGCTGTCCGACATTGACCGCTGTCATGGTTGCGATCTTGCCATGCTCCTTATGGAACTTCACCAGTGCATCAATGTCAACATTCGATACGCCATCACCATAGGTCAGCATAAACGGCTCGTTTCCGACATATTTCCGGATCCGCTTTACACGTCCTCCGGTCATGGTGTTCAGTCCGGTATCTACCAGTGTTACCTTCCATGGCTCTGTATAGGTCTTATGCACGGTCATGGCTCCGTCCTTCGTAAAATCAAATGTAATATCACTGGTATGCAGGTAATAATCTGCAAACCATTCCTTGATCACATGCTGCTTATAGCCGCAGCAGATGATAAAATCATTATATCCAAATGAAGAATAATATTTCATAAT
>CABQJA010000048.1 GCA_902464345.1 uncultured Clostridium sp. | reverse complement strand
GTGTTATTCTGGCAACGGTTGGCTACTATCAGAGAATGCGATATGTAGATCTGAAGAATAAGAACAACTTCTATTATGCTGAGAAAGCGATGGATGAAATTTATACCGGCGTTGGTAATGATTCCGTACAGTATCTTGTATCTGCGTATTCGGATACAGTAGAAGTATTGTTATACTATGGTAAAGATAAAATAACGGGTGAGTACCGATATATGTCAATTGATCCGGAACAGGCAAATCAGATTATGAAGCAGAAGTTCCTGGAGAAAATGGCAACGAATGCAGATTATAAGTCACAGGCAAAGTTATATGAACATCTGAAGGCATTTATATCAACACCGGATGTTGAATTAGTGGATCCTGCAACTTTGGCTGCTACAGAACCTAGACTTTTCATGGAAGTAGTAACAAGTACAAAGGGTGTAGGTCCGAAGGCGACTAAGACATATGATAAGCTGGTAATTCACAATGTAACAGTAAAACATACAACTGCAGATGGTTATACACAGTCAATTACAACGGATATTACCATTTCAGAACCGGAATTTAACGTAGCATTCAGTAATGTAGATGCGGCAGTTAATTCCTTATATAATTTCTCAATGATCGCAGATATGGGTATTGAGTTTAATCAGGCTACAAAGGGAAATCAGGTTGTAACAATTGCCGGTGATGTTTATGCAGCATCCGATTATTATAACAAGGACTATAATACCAAAGCAGCAACAAGAGTATCCAGTCATAACAGTGACGCGGATCTGGATGGTACAACAGACAGCAGCCGTTACTCAGGATTTTACGCAAATGAGAGTAATGTCAGTGTAATGGCAGAGAAGTTCATTATACCTGGTAGTATTTCACTTGTGAATGACTCATCCGTAAGTATTGCGGGTAATTCTGTAGCGGGTGATGCAAATGCAGAGGTATGGACAGATAACATTATTCTGACACCTGCATCAACCAGAACAATGGGTGTAAGTAATTCAGGCGGCTCACTTACGATGTATGCGAATGCACATGTTGCAGACGACCTGGAAGTTAATAATGATGATGCAGAGGTAACTTTATCCGGTAATTATTATGGATATAACTTCTCACAGACCAGTGCTTCTCAGAGAACCTTATCTGAATATGCAAGCTCTGGAAGAAAGCATTATGACAGTAGTGCGATTATTGTAAATGGTAATGATGCAAATCTGGATTTCACGGGATTAAAAGATCTGTGGGTAGCCGGTCGTGCTTATATTGAAACAACCAGACAGCAGCAGGTTACAACCAGTGAGGACGGAAAGACAGCAACTACCAGTTATATTACCTATTCCGACAATGAAGATGTAAGAACCGGTGAGTCTATTTCTGTTAAGAGCAACCAGCTGGCATATGTGCCGTATGGTATTGAAGAACAGAAGGCAGGCGGAAATGTAGTAGCAAAGAAGCCTATCTTTTCAAAAGTATATCCGGCATTCAATAACTACATTTATATTCAGCTGACCAGTCATGGCTGGGTAGACATCGGTGATGAGGTTGTTGAAAATACAGTTTCAGATAAGACATATTATTATCTGAAGTTTACCAGTGCAACTGCAGCAGCAGAATTCTTTGACTGGTATGCAAACGAATTACCGAAGGAACCGGGTTATGAGCAGGCAACAGATCTTGCGAACATTCGCCAGTACTCTGACTTTAATGTTAAGGGTATTAACATTACAGAAAGCGGAAGCAATATCACAAAGGTTACCACATCCGGTGCATATACAACAGGTGCATTGAATGTAGCAAATAATAAGTTCCTGAAGGTGAGCGTACCGAATTATGCAAAGGGTACGAGCCTGATCGACGGTGAGAATGAGAGTACAACAATTGCAGATATCAGTTCTAAGGCAACACAGTATAATGAAGATTACAATGAGATGAAATATGCATTACAGACCATTGATCTGAGCCTTTATACGGGTGATTTGCTGACAGAGATGACAGCGATGAAGGATACGATTAAATCAACGGATGCAAAGGATATTACACCAATTAATCAGTATCTTGATTTCTCAAAGTTAAACGGTATGGACTTAAATGGAGTTAAGCTTGGTAATTACTATGTATGGATTTCAGATAAGGACGTAACTGTAAAGGCACCAACCGGAACCAGTGGAAAGGTAATGGGCATTATCCTGACAAAGGGTAATGTTACCTTCGATTCAGATGTGAAACGGTTTGAAGGACTGATCGTATCCGGTAGTAAGATTCAGGTTGATCATCCGATGGATTTTGTGGCAAATGCTGAAATTGTAAAGACAGTATTGGCAACAGCGGATGCGTCAAAGGGTGATGCAGATGATTATTCAGAAATCTGCAAAATCTTTAAGGATTACAGTGCTACTTCTACAACTACAGAAGACAAGTCAGTAGGAAGTATTGAAATTGGCGATGTACTCCAGTATAACAACTGGAAGAAGAATGTAGAGTAGGTGGTGAGTGTATGATGAGACGGGAAAGAAGAAATAACAAAGGTTATACGATGGTGGAGCTGGTAATTGTAATCGGAATTATCGGTATCCTGTCAGCAATGTCGCTCGTTACATGGAAAGCGGTAGATAATGCAGATTATAAGAAAGCAGTATCAACGTTTGAATCAGAATTAACAACTCTGAGAACCACAACTATGGCACAGGATTCTACTTTAGCGATGCGACTTTATTATGATACAGCATCTGAATGCTACTATTTGGAACGGGGAGTTATCTATATGGGTATCTTTATAGTTCCGGATCCATCGGATCCTGTAGCAGCGTTGGATTATTTTAAGTACCAGGGAACATCGAATCCGGTAAAGGTCTTGAAAAAGGGTTCCATTATTTATGATGGACAGGATGTAAAGGATATGCCGGATGGAGTGACGATTCATTTTAATAAGAGTGATGGTTCAATTGATGATGCCTATGGTGCAGCCAGCAAGTATATATTTAAGGACAAGAGCGATGATCTGATAGCGAATGTAACCTTAAATAAAGACACCGGCGTATATAAAGAGACCTATGAGCACTAGTGGAAGGAGGAGATTGAATCATGAAAAAGACAAACAATCAAGGCTTTTCATTAGTAGAGCTTATATTAGCCATTGCGATTCTGGCAATTATCATGGTTGCACTGGCAAGTTTTATGGGAACAACAACCAGAACTTATACCAGAACCAAAAATGATATTGAGGTTCAGGAAAAGGGACAGCAATTATATGATTCCATAGCCGATAAGATGATGCAGGCAACCTGTATCAGAATCGGTACAAGTGATGGAAGTGAATATTATTCATATCCAAGCGAAAAGAAATATGAGTTTTCAGGAATTGATGATGCGTCAAAGGTTCAGAAAATTTCATATATCAGTATTGCTTACGAGCGGAAGGCCGGTTCCGGTGAATATATGGCAGTTGCAGATACGTACTATTATGATAGTGCAAATCAGCAGTTATATATGAAACGGTATTTAGGAGATACACGTTCTGAGGCGGTAACAGGTTCGACAGATATTGTAGAAACGGATTCTGCGTCAGTGACAGAGGTGCCGGGAGAAAAGGTACTGAAAACAGCGGTAGAGAATTCGGCAACGATATTTGGTAACAGTGATTTATTGGTCGGCAGTAATATAGAAGAGATAACAGGGTATGTGATCCCGAAGGATAATTCCGTATATCTTTCAGTAGATATGAAAAAACGATCTGCAGAAAATGTAGCATCGGGAATCATCACGATCCGTAATAACTATGTACTGAAGGCTAAGAAGGAGCCGGCTTCGGCAACGGAGTCGCCAACCCCATAAATGACGATAGAATGAAAGAAAGGAGCAAGTTATGTTGAAAAGCAAAAAGCTAAAAATCATAATCGGAGCATTGGTTGTCATCGGTGTTTTGATTGCGTCTTCTATCTGGGTATCTATGTCATTAAAAACAAATGCGGTGGATGAATTTGGCTATACGAAGTTGGCAGATAACAATAGTGCTACATCAACAAAGACGCAGATTGATTACATTATTGAAAATTCAAACGCAGCAAATACCAGTGATAAGGCAGGATACGATACCAGTAATTATTATATTACGATTATTGTACCGTCAGCCGGAGATGCAGCAAAGGCAACAGCTAGTTTGAATGACTTTTTAGTGAACGGTGGTTTTCAGAAGTATATCATAAATGATAATCGTACCATTGCGGCAACTATGCCGGATGGAAAGATTTCTCTGAAGATCCAGACAGCAGCTGAGCTTAGTTCAGTTGATGCAGCAGAGACATTAGCAGATGCAGATCTGGTTTATGTTTATGCAGAGGCAGCATCACAGTATAAGGATAATCCGATTTCGGAGGATTTATATGAAGCCTTACGTAATTTTGCGTTTGGTAAGAACAAGCCATTGATCATGAATTATGATTTGAAGAATGATGGTAGTCAGGATGATAAGACAGATCCTGTGGTTACAACAGCTTCTAAGGTGTTCTATATGACCACTGTAGACTTTAAGAATAGCTGGAAGAGAACCAAGACAACCAAGGCAAGTGCATGGAAGAAGGACACCACAGATGTTATGGGTACCTTACAGAGCTACATGTCATCCCTTCGTTCTACCTATTCTGCATACCAGTTGAACAACCTGACAATCCCAAAGGGATACGCAGGATGGTCTGATTACTGGATGCGTACAGAAACAGATGTACCGACCCTGAATGTATTATATATTTATGGTGATGGTACTGACAGAAAGTCAGAGATTCAGGATCTGGCAGACTGGATGATCGGTGACGGTAAGACATCGGTATTCGGTAACAGTATTGAAAGTAATATTCCGACAAAGGCAGTAGCAGAGACTGCGGTAGCAGCTGATCTGACACCTGATTCCCTGTATTATACACGCGGGGACGGAACAAAGGTGAAGAAGTATGATTACATCTTCATTTCACCGGAAAACTACAGTGCTGCAAATGATATTACGGATGAGGTTCGTGCAGAGCTGAATACAATTTCAGAAGCTACAGATACACAGACCTATATTATCTTTGGTACCATGGAGGCACAGACATCAGAGTCCGGCGGCGGTTCATCCTCAGATCCGGAGAGTCTGGTGATTGATACTTCTACAAACTTCGGTAAGCTGATTGATTTATCAATCACAACAACCGGATATGCAAAGAAGAACAACGTACTGGTTGTTGGTAAGGCTTATATGCAGACATTAGCAGCAAAGCCGGATAAGAACCCAACCAAGATTTCACAGATTGTAACATTGATCAATAAGAGTACATACCGGAACCATTCCAATGGTGGCGGTGGTACCAGCGGATCTGTATCAACAACTGCTTTCCGCGTACTGGAGTTACAGCCATGCTATCCGATTGATCTGGAGCTGGCAATGCAGTCAACAATAAGCCGGGAGGGAAGTAAATACACCGGTTATGATACCAAGGGTAACTATTATACAGTTCCGGCTAACGTATTAAATACAACCGAGATTGATAATTATACAGATGAGAATGGTAAGGTTAAGACAGAGTATTATCAGTGGGATTTATCGAAAGCAAAGCTGGCTTATGCACTTAATATGCCGGTAGATAATATTGAACTGGTGCAGATGTCGACCGAAGAGTTTATTACCTCCAAGGCAGATGCAGCAGACAGCTATGATCTGATCTATATCGGTGGTAATAAATCAGCATTAAAGCCTTCTACAGACTATACTCGTTATCCGTTATGGTATATAGAGACAAATACTTACAACAGTACAGCCGTATTCAGTATGTTTGCACATACCGGTGAGATGGCAGCCGTTACAGGCAGTCTGGCAACCAATAATCCATATAATACTACGGTTATGAACGGTAATGATATTACACTGGATCGGTTAAATGCATTAAAAGAATACATTGATTCCGGTATGCCGGTAGTATTCAGCAGTGAAGTATGGACCGCATATAAGGATGCAGTTGCAAACAAATATGCAAACAGATTTATTGATCCGGATTCCAATATGTATAAGCTTCTTGCATATGCGGATGAGCAGAAGAAGGCAGGGGCAGCTAATATTCTGGAAGACTGGAATAACAAGGTACAGAGCTCTAATTCAGAGCTGAAGGAATACTGGGTTATGAATCAGACCACCGATGGAACGGATGGACAGGTTCAGAGAGTAGAGAACCCGGATGGAGCTTATGGTACAGCAGCAACTGTAACTGTATTTACAGATACATTAAGTAATGACTTATATAGTCTGGTATACAGTGCAGATGTAGCAGCAAGACCGAAGTTCACAATTACAACAAATGCAAAGGAGTATTCTGATAAGGATGCTTCTACAAAGCTGACAGATCGGAATCTGACCTGGACAGTTGAACTGGTAAATCCGATCGAAGGACATACTTACCAGGGTGTATTGTTAAGAGATAAGGATGATAATGCAGAGTTTGATCTTGAAAGCGAAACAGTGGGTGATCCGGTTACATTCAGCGGTGGTAAGGCAGAGTTTGCTTATACATATCCGGATAGTGAGTTTGGTGCACTCAGCTGGAAGATTCTGGTAGCAGATGTAACAAATGCAGAGGGTAAGAGCATTACAAGTGCCTGCCCGGCAAGAGGATATTCTGCAATTACCGCAATCGCAAGATCAGAGGATCAGTCAAAGAAAGAAGCTTCCATTCTGGAGATCATGCCGATGAAGACTTCACAGGTAGGAGCTCAGGATGGTCAGGATGGTCATACCTTATATCTGGATAGCAATTATCAGCAGGCAAGAGGTAGTAAGTTCCTGTATTCGACGGCATTTAATAATGACGGATCAGCAAATAAAAGTGCTACCTACGGCTATGTACCAACTCCGAAGTCCGGTGGTAGTGAAAAGAATTACTATGATACCAAGGATATTAACTTTACAGCAAATGGTTACAATTATCAGAACAATGTATACCTTGGAAAGTATCAGACAACCTTAGGCCTGAATCGTTATGACAGTGATGTTGAACATGAGGACTGGACATATAATTACGTTGACACAATTGCAGATGACTTTGATTTATCTCTGGATATTATGTATATGGATGATATCGAGTATTATGCAAAGGCTGTCAGAGAGGCATCGGATGAGGATCGTGCAAAGTATGCAGAATATGCAGAAGAGGCAAAGGCGCTTTACGATGCATATAATACCAGTGGTACTGTAGAGTATAATGCATTAAATGATGCGGAAACTACATTACGGAATGCGTTGCTGACATTACAGCAGGGCGGCAGTCTGACGGTTACCAATACCATGAAGAGTGATCCGAATGCACCGGGTACGTTTACGTATACAGCAGATAAGTTTAACTTATATGATCTGGACGGTATTCTGGATTCCAGAGAATATTTCCGGTTTTTCTACATCAATTCAACCCTTGGCGGAGCAGGAGAGTGGAGCTTCCCACCTGCATATGGATTCTATACAGAATACTATAAGCCATATATTACAGAGAATGATAAGAAGATTGATGCATATCGGAAGTATCGTCATTTCAGTATGCTGGCATACGGACCGGAAGAATATCTGAGAAATAATTATGACGTAGTTGTAATTGGTTTCTATGATGATTTTGGTAATAAGTTTACAGATTTCAGTACATCTGCATGTGAGGACTTAAAGAACTTCCTGGATAAGAACGGAAGCTTACTGATGACCCATGATAATATGACCAAGTATGGTAACGATCCAAGCTATTCTATGAATCTTACCAGTACCTTAAAGTCATATGCCGGAATGGAGCGATTTGGTGAGATTACCGTAGCGGGTGGAACAGATTCTTCAAGCTTACCGAAATACGTTACAACAGATTCTGATAAATATTTCTTCAGTAGTTTGAGTAGCGGTAAGGATGGCGTTGATTTAAGTAAGAATAATACAGCAACAGGTTCCGCATGGAATGCAGTTGTTA
The DNA here is from genome assembly GCA_902464345.1 of uncultured Clostridium sp. Lineage (GTDB taxonomy): Bacteria > Bacillota > Clostridia > Lachnospirales > Lachnospiraceae > CAG-632. Next base: position 5,244 of record CABQJA010000048.1, on the reverse strand, counting down.
AACAGTGGTTAGGCCAGAGAAGCGGTGATTTAGGAAAGATCGGATATCCTGGGTATACGGATGCGTTTGTAATTTATGAAACCAATACAGCATTGGCGATGAATTATACATTTGCTGAGTTCCAGATTCAGAATCAGATCAAGTACAACCTGTCATATGGTCCATTGAATATTACAGGTACGACGAAAGCAACTCAGGTAAACCGTGGTGTTGTTACAACTTATCCATTCTATGTTGTTTCCGATCTGCGTATATCGCCGACACATAACCAGGCATATTCGCTGGATCTGGAGGATGATCAGGTAACCGTATGGTACACATTTGCAGCTGACAGCCAGTCAGGAACTGGTACAGCAGGCGCTTCCAGTGCTGCAGATTATAAGACACTGAAGGAGAACTCTTCTCTGTATGCAGCATCACCGAAGGATGGTATGGATAGTTACTTCATTTATTCAGTCGGTAACATCACATACTGTGGTGCCGGACATGCAATGGTAACCGGTGATAAGCGTGATAACAATGATGAGAGAAAGCTGTTCTTAAACGTACTGGTTAACATGGCAAAGAAGAGCGGTAAGACGATCGAGAAGGAAAAGGATATTATCCTTTACGATCCGGACGGAACAACCAAGGCACCTGGTAACGTAGTAAAGCGAAATGCGGAAGATGGTTACTATATGGAGGCAACTTCAGGTGTGACTTATCCGGAATTTGCATTTGGCGTAGATATGGGACCAAATGATACGATAACAGATGTTAAGATCTTCTATGATCTGGACTATAATGCAGCAAACGGCGATGCAAATGATACGTATGTAGAGTCAGATAAGCATATTCTGGTTCCGACAACTGAGGATACGATCAAGAAGCTGAATGACGGAGAAGTCTACAAGGTAAATAAGGTAAGTGCTCCGGCATTGGTAACAAAGCGAAGCTACTTTGATGCATATGACGGCACATACACCTATCTGGTAGTTCAGGCGACTGTGAAGGACAGCAAAGGCAGTGAGACGGTGGTTACAAAACGTATTAAGATCAAGCTGACCAGAGAGATGCTGAACTTAACCTAATAGAACCTAAAACAATCAAATACAGACTGCTGTATTCGGGATTCCGGGTACAGCAGTTTTTTTGTGAATAGGTTGAAATCCATGGAAGATATGGTGTATAATGGCTAAGTGGTTGGTATCTGTTCCGGTATAGTACAGATATCAGATGTAAGAGCAGAGAAAGGATTATACGATACAGAGATGTTTAATTCAGTTGGGAATACGATTTTTACCGTTTTTCTGGTTGTGATTTTGATTTACTTGATCATCTGGACGGTAAAATTTGCAGGAGTGCAGTTAGATAAGAAACGGGCAAGACAGAGCATACAGGTGCGGGCGAAGCAGAATTCCATTCGCCAGCGGACCATTGCCTGTTCTAAGAACTACTGGTATAACAGCCGTGAGGTTGAGGACTGTCCGGAGGATGTTCCGGTGGAGCGGTACTATCACTATTTCGAGACCGAGCAGGAGTGTATCAAGGCTCTGATCATGGAGATGTATGATTGTGCACTGGTTCGGACAGAGGAGCTTGAAAAGATTGCATTCGGCGAGGCGAAGCCGGTGGAGCTGAACTTTAATAATCCATATGAAGTAGAAGATGAGTATGATGATTTCGATTATGATTTTGATGAGGCAGTGGAAGAGCTGATGAATCAGGATGATGATGAAGTAGCAGCAGCGGCAGAAGAAGCAGATGACAGTGAGATCCGTGCAGAGATCTATGACTGCTGGACCGGTTATGTGATGCAGTTATATGATATGGTTTGTGTGAATTGTAATGAGGAAATGAAGAATCATATTCGCAGTAAGATTATGAGTTACGGACACAGAGATCCGGAGATTCTGATTCATAGTCCGGAATAATTTACCTGGAATAATTTACTTGTATTTTGCATATGAATAAGATATAATAATCTCATGAACAACGAATGCAGGCCAGAGAGAAGCTGGCTGTTCCATGAGTTATTTATACCTGAGATGTGCGACAATTCCCTTAATTTTGAACCTACATTTTTTGATACGGGAGTTTTATATTCATAACAGGATGTCAGGCCTCCGTTTGCAGTGGAAGACAGGAATGTTATATGCGAACACCCACCTAGCTATGCTAGGAGTCAAAAGAGGGAACCGGCATTTTGGGTATTACTTAGGAAAAAAGCAGCAGAGATGCTGCTTTTTTCTTGGTTATAGTGACAAATATTATTATAGTGACAAACATTACATAATAAGGTGAACAGATTATGAAAGATCGATCAGGACATATAAGAAATTCAGAAAAGTATGGAAGAGCAACCGGCAGGACAGGCAGACGGATCATCCTGGTGCTTGGACTTTTGTGTTTGCTTGGCGGCTGTGTGGCAGGGGGCGTTTTCCTGCATTCCAGACTGACGAGAATTGTACAGCCGGATTCCTATTACAGCCGGAGCGGTGCGGAGAGCCTGCTGGAGTATTTAAATCAGGGAAATGCGGTCATGGCAACGGAAGAGAGTGACCTGTCCGGATTTACAAAGGCAGATGCACAGGCGGTTCTTCTGCAGCTGCTGGGGCTGGATTTAGAGCAGGAACCGGAGCAGCTTCAGGAGACGGATCTGGCGTTTCTGGCAGAACAGAAGCCGGAGCAGATATTAACGAAGCCGGAGTTTCAGGCCTTATATGAATACCTGATCGGTGAGCTGAAGCCGGAACAGGTGGCGGTAGAGGAACTTCTGGTGCTGGATTCAATTATGGATGAAGAAGGTGGAACCTTAACGCTGGTCACACCGGAACAGAATTACATAGTTCAGGCGTACCAGGAGAATGTACAGGAGAACCTGGAACGGCAGCTGGAGGCATGTGAGGATCAGATGATCCGTGTATATGTAACAGAAGATCGGATCCTTGAGTATACCGGAGCAGGCGAGGAGGGTGTAACATTATCCAATGTCTGGCTGGAGCAGGCTGATGAGAGTCAGGTTCAGATTTTTCTGAAAGGGTATCATAAGAGCTACAGTTGTCATCTGAATACAGAAGGTGGTGAAGCAATTCAGGCTTCTCTGGCAGATGTGGTATTGGGGCCGCAGGGAGTCACCGATATCGTACTGAAGTCCGATACGATATCGGCAAAGGTGCTGGCAGTATATGAGGACGGAGTCGAAGTAGAAGGCTATGGAAAGCTGGGACTTTCCGATCATTACCATATATATAAAATATACGGAGAACTGGCAGTTGAGCCGACCTCACAGATTCTGGTAGGCTATAAGACAACGAACTTCGTAGTGGCAGACGGTGTTATTGAGGCGGCTTTGATCACAGAACCGATCCGGGCGGATAAGATCCGGGTGGTACTTGGTAATTCGGATTATACATCGTTGATTCATCCGGTGGTACGTCTGACAGCAAACTGCCCATATACTATGAGCTTTCATGGAGAGCAGAAGACCTTTGCGGCAGGTGAGGAGCTGGAGCTGACCATGTCCTGCGGATATCTGGCAGGTGGCCGGGTGCAGATCACACCGGATGAGGAGAATGGAAGAATTCAGATATTAACCATATCCAGAAACGGACAGAATCCGTCCTACCGGGGCAGTATTGAGGTGGCACCGTATGAGGACAGCGGACTGACCATTGTCAACGAGCTGAGTATGGAGGAATATTTATATACGGTCGTGCCGAGTGAAATGCCGGTTTCCTACGGACAGGAGGCACTACAGGTACAGGCAATCTGTGCCAGGGGATATGCGTATGCGAAGATGCAGGATGGCACCTATGCAAAATACGGGGCACATCTGGACGACAGTACCATGACCCAGGTATATAATGCGGTTTCCGAGAGCGATGAGTCCATTCTGGCGGTCAAGGATACCTATGGCATGGTTCCGTTTTATAACGGCGAGGTGATTCAGGCATATTTCTTCTCGACCTCCTGTGGGGTAACCTGTACCAATGCGGATGTATGGGATGGAGAAGCACTTCCTTATCTGACCGATAAACTGGAGAATGAGCAGGGAGGTGCGTTTGATTTTTCAGATGAAGCAGCCTTTCGCAGCTTTATCGATGACAGCAGTGCCTATCAGTGCTATGAGCAGAATTATCCGTTATTCCGGTGGAATATTGTATTTACACCGGAGGAAATGACTGCGGCAATCGATAAGACGTTACAGCAACGCTATGAGACCAATCCGGATAAAATTCTCACGAAGCAGGCGGACGGCTCCTATGTAAGTCAGCCGATCCGGACTGTAGGGCAGGTGACTTCGGTTGAAGTGACAAAACGGGGAAAGAGTGGTATTGTAAAAGAGATTACGATTAAAGGCACAGAAGCAGAAATTCTGGTGACCGGACAGACCAATGCCAGAGCACTGATCACTCCGGCTGATGTGGTGATCCACAGACAGGATGGCAGTGAATCAAAAGGTTGGGCATTGATTCCGAGCCCGTTTTATTATATAGTGCTATCAGATGATGGTAATTATCATATGATCGGTGGCGGCTTTGGCCATGGAGTGGGTATGAGCCAGAATGGCACAAAGGTAATGGCAGAGCAGGGATATTCGGCAGAGGATATCATAAGACACTATTATACCGGTGTGGAAATACACAATATTTATCAGTAAATAGCGGATTAGGAGTAAGTTAAGATATGAAACGTTTATTGGAACTGATTGATGAGTTTTCAAAACGCGCAAAGGAAGATAATATATCGGCATATGCGGCACAGGCAGCTTTTTTTCTGATTCTGTCGACATTTCCGTTTCTGATATTGCTGTTGACCCTCACCCGATTTCTTCCGGTGGAGCAGGAGGCATTTATTAATATTCTGAAGAGTGTGTTATCGGAAGAGATGGAAGAGTATGCGATCACGATACTGAATGAACTGATCAGCCGTTCCGGAAGTACGATCATGTCATTTTCGATTATAGCGGCACTGTGGTCGGCGTCCAGAGGACTGTTGTCTATCAGCAATGGACTGAATTCGGTCTATCGTACCAAGGAGTCCAGAAATTATTTTGTTTTGCGGAGTATTGCGGCGTTTCATACATTGATCGTGCTGGTGGCTATGATCATTCTGCTGGTTGTGTTCGTATTTGGTAATTCACTCTATGAGCTGATTTCTGCCCGGATACCGTTTATGAATGATATTGCGACCTTGATCATCAGTGTTCGGGTTGCAGTAGGCTTTGTGCTGCTGTTCCTGATGTTTATAGCAATGTATAAG
>CABQJA010000047.1 GCA_902464345.1 uncultured Clostridium sp. | reverse complement strand
CATCACCATGCCATTCTCATATTTAAAATAGGAGCTGTATGCGTATTTCATGATCAGTGTTACAAATAAGTTTTGAACAAAAAACAAAACAAACATAATAATTTCCATAGCATTACCTCCGATCGTATGCACGGATATTGCGGTTAGATGAAACAGGAGCAGTTACGAGGGACAGGGATCCATGCGGGAGTAGATCGTATCGCATCATGCGCGAAAATCATCCTTCTCCATCCCGGTAATACTGGCCTCTGCGGATAGCAGCTCCAGCTCTGCTTCCAGTTTCTCACGGAATTCAGCATTCATATCAATGGACTCCGCAACAAAGGCACCCATGCGGCGGTCTGTGCGGATATAGCCCTCTGCCTTCAGAATCTGATAAGCCTTATTTACGGTCATGGTGTTCACACCTGCATCCGCAGCCAGCTGACGGACGGTCGGAAGCTTTTCATTAGCTTTCAGTTCACCTCTGCCGATACCTTTCACGATCTGGTTGCGAAGCTGTACATAAATGGGAATATCACTTCCCATATCCAGTTCAAGAATCATACAAGTCACTCCCGGTATAATAATGGTGCAGCCAATCAAGGCTACTTGGTTAATAACTGCCATTCTGTATTACAAGTATTAATACAGATAATACTATAGATAAAAAAGAAAGTCAAGAAGCGGATGTAAAATGTATAGTTTTAGATAGCGTTTAGAAAATAAGCATGCTATAATGAGTCCGAAAGAAATAACACGATAACGGAACAGGGGGAATAGATATGGCAATCAAGAAGAATTACTGTATTTTCTGTGGAAAAGAATTGTCCGATGGAAAGTGTGTAGTCTGTGGACGTGAGGCGAAACCGTCAATCTCATTTGACGAGCTGGAGTATCAGAAGGTTCCGGCAGAGGCAGCGGAGGTATTTGGTGTCCAGAAAAAGAAGCTTTTCGGAAATAATCTGTATTCTGTAAAAGAGATGATCAAGAACGGAGATCTGTATATTGCAGATGTTTATTTTGATGATACATATGAGACGGAATATGAGAGTTCCGGCGATTCGGAAACAGAGTACAACTATTATATTCAGTTTTCAAGCCCGGATCAGGCACCGTGTGAGCGTGACTGTGAGGTCACGGCCGGACAGTATCGGAAGATTAAGCAGATGCTGCAGGAGGGGCAGCATGCGGGCAAGCTGCTCTGGGGTAAATGGAAAAAGAAGAATTACTACTATGTGTTTGCATTACAGGGCAGAACGCTGGAAGCAGCATTGAAGACCAGTCTGGCAGAGTCCCTGATGGACTACGGAACGGAAACAGAAAAGCGTAGAATCCCACCGAAGGGCGGATTCGGCAATTCTGCAGCAGATAAAGCATTCGATGCAATCTGGGATAACATAGTCGGGAAATTATAGGATTTTAAGAAGCCGGGGCGGAAGCATGTGGTTGGACTGCTGTGGCTTTACACTCCTTATAATAGTCATGCTACAGAAAACAATTAAAAGCCCACAGCACCTGTTTTTATTATACCATAAATTTTGAAAGGAGTAGTATGATTAGACCTTACTATATCATATAAGATCAATATGGAATTTGTAGAATACGGTAGCAAAAACGCCCCCACTCTTATATTCATTCACGGCTCATGCACCACAGCCGAGACCTGCTATTCAAAGGTAGCCGAGGCACTGAAAGACAATTATCACTGCGTCCTTTGCAGGCTTGACGGTCACTATGACGGCTCACCCGACTTTGTTTCCCTCGATAAGGAAGCGGAGCAGATAGAAGAGTATGTACAGCAAAGCCTGAACGGCAGCGTATATGCCCTTATCGGGTTGTCCCTCGGCTCTACCATATGCGTCCATCTGCTCACAAGGAAGAAAATTTCCGTCAGCAAGGTGTTCCTTGACGGCGTGCATGTGCAGAACAAGGGCGCTCTGCATGCCAATATGTGTGCGCTGATGTGCAATATCGGCATCGGCTATATGCGAAAGGGCGGAAAAGTCCCCGACAAGCTGATAGAAACGATTTTTGGCAAGGGCAACAGAAGCATTGTGGATATGATGTACAGCGGCACATCAAAGATAACGGTAAAGAACGTGTGCAGACAGGTCTATGAGTATAAGCTTGGCAATATCTACGCCGACGGTATAGATATCATCAGCCTGAGAGGTGAATATGAGCCTATACCCACAGCATCATTCAAGCTGCTGAAAGAACATATCCCCCATATCCGTGAAAAAGTCATACCAAACTGCGGTCACGTCCAGTTTCTCAATGAACAGCCTGATAAATATATTCATCTGCTGACGGAATTTCTGAAAAACTGATGATCCGAAAAAGGAGCGTATGAAAATGTGTACTAAACGCAATATGCTTGAAAAACTGCTGAAAGATATAGGAATGTCAGAAATATATTCGCCTGTGATAATGACAGCCTTTGATAAATAGGCAAAGGAAAACGGCAGTAAGCCCGGCGTGGGAATGGGATATATTAATCTAAAGAAAGCATTGGAATAAATATATAATAAGGAGAACGAATATGAGAATTGGTATTTTAGGCTATGGAAATCTCGGAAGAGGTATAGAGTGTGCAATCCGGCAGAATCCGGATATGGAGCTGGCCGCAGTATTTACCAGACGCGCACCGGAGACAGTGTCGATTCTGACGGAAGGCGCAGCAGTATGCTCTGTGGCAGATGTGGAGCAGTGGAAGGATAAGATCGATGTTATGATCCTGTGCGGCGGCAGTGCGACAGACCTTCCGGAGCAGACACCGAAATATGCGGAGCTGTTTAATGTAGTAGACAGCTTTGATACACATGCACGCATTCCGGAGCATTTTGAACGGGTAGATGCGGCTGCGAAGAAGAGCGGACACATTGGAATCATTTCCGTAGGCTGGGATCCGGGAATGTTCTCCTTGAACCGGATGTATGCCAATGCAATCCTGCCGGAAGGCCGGGACTACACATTCTGGGGCAAGGGTGTCAGTCAGGGACATTCAGATGCAATCCGCCGTGTAGAGGGCGTAAAGGATGGTAAGCAGTATACGATTCCGGTTGAGTCAGCATTAGAGGCAGTCAGAAATGGTGAGAATCCGGAGCTGACAACCAGACAGAAGCATACAAGAGAATGCTTCGTGGTACTGGAGGAGGGCGCAGATCCTGTCAAGGTAGAAGCAACGATCAAGAATATGCCGAATTATTTTGCGGATTATGACACTACGGTTCATTTCATCAGTGAAGAAGAGTTGAAGGCCGATCACAGCGGCATCCCACATGGCGGATTTGTGATCCGTTCCGGTAAGACCGGTTGGGAACAGGAGCATAAGCATGTGATAGAGTACAGCCTGAAGCTTGATTCGAATCCGGAGTTTACAGCCTGCGTGATCGTAGCATATGCAAGAGCCGCATTCCGGTTGCATAGCGAGGGACAGAGTGGTTGTAAGACCGTATTTGACATTGCACCGGCATACTTAAGTGCAAAGACCGGAGCAGAGCTGCGGAAGAGCCTGCTGTAATGTAAAGTAAATAAAAGACAGAAATAAGGAATACCCAATTGTCGCTATGCTTAAAAATAATGATGTTTGATACATAAGATGCAGGCAATACAGGAGAATACACATGCAGAAAAAGGAATCGCTGATACAGGTAGATAAAGTAGAATATGAAGGGGAACTGAGAGACATTTTCAGTAAGGCAGGCGTCGGAGCCTGGGTAATCGAGATGGACGAAGGGGAGCCGCCGAGGCTATACTATGATGCGGTTGCGATGGAATTTATGGGAATGGATCCCCTGTGTTCTCCGGAGGAACAGTATAAGATCTGGGAGGCAGGTGTCCTGCCGTCTGCAAAGGCTTCCGTGAATGCCAGTGTACAGGAGATGATACAGATTGGACAGTCAGAGAATACGTATCCGTGGATTCATGCAGAAAAGGGACTGATCTATATTCGATGTGGTGGAGCTTTGGATCGTTCTTATAAGAAGGGAATCCGGGTGCGGGGGTATCATCAGGAGGTAACCGATTATATTCTGGAACTGGAGCGACAGAAGATATCGCTGGAGGAGCAGAATGCCAGAGTAGATGCATTCTGCAGTATTTATTTCACAACCTGGGAAGTGGATGTATGTAAGAAGGAGCTTATTCTCATCCGGAAGCCGGAGTATATGGAAGTAGGAGGTCAGAATCTGAAAGGGGATTTTCAGACTGCTATGGAGCGATTTACTCGTGATTTTGTCTGTGCTTCCTATCAGGAGGAGTTAAAGCAGGCACTGGAACTGGAACATATTATACAGGAGCTGGAGAGACATGAGGTATTCTGTGTGGAATATAAGGGAGTCTATCAGGGCTGGTGCAGAATTGTAATAGTACCGGAACGGAAGGCGGCAGATGGGACAATCACACATCTGTTGGCAGGTATTCAGGGGATTGAGGAAGAAAAGAAGCAGGAACTGGCAGCCATAGAAAATCAGTCTATTATGCTGGCACTGTGTGAAGAATATCAGTATGTTTATTATGCAGATCTGGATGCAGATATTTATGAGATTAAGAAGTCAAATGGTGCAAGACCGGGAAATGAATTCAATACGAATTCTTATTCTGCTGCCATACGAAGATATGCGGAGTTATATGTAAAATCAGAATATCAGGATTCTTTTATCCGGGAAACCAATCGGGAAAAGCTGATGGCATATCTGGATAAGCATGATACCAGAACGATTAAGTACGAGACAGAACCGAATGCCGATGCGCAGACGAATTTTGTGGTGTATATTGTAAAGGTGGATGATGGAAGTGGCCATCATATGGCCATCATAGGCTTTCGGTGCGTGGATGAGATGGTACGGCAGGAAGAGGAGCAGAAGAAATGTCTGGAAGCAGCTCTTGCAGAGGCCAAAAAGGCCAATGCAGCCAAGAGTATGTTTTTATCCAGAATGTCACATGATATCCGGACCCCGTTAAACGGTATCATCGGCCTGATCGAGCTGAATGAGAGACATGCCGATGACCGAAAACTGGTTGAGGAGAATTATGCGAAGGCGAAAGTAGCGGCGCATCATCTGCTGTCATTATTAAATGATATATTGGAAATCAGTAAACTGGATGACCAGAATATATCTTTGGCACATGAGCCGTTTAATATCCTGGAACTGACATCGGAAGTGCTGACAATCGCAGATATGCGGGCGACAGAAGCCGGTATTCATCTGATTCATGGAGATTGCAGTCAGAAACTGTATATGCCATATGTATACGGAAGCCCGCTTCATGTGCGGCAGATTTTTCTAAATATTTTTGATAATGCGATTAAATATAACAAGCCGGATGGGAGCGTTACCTGTCGGACGGAACTGGAGCAGATGGATGGAAACCGCGTGATTTATAAATGCGTGATCTCCGATACGGGAATCGGTATGTCAGAAGAATTTCTGGAGCATATTTATGAGCCGTTTGTGCAGGAGCATTATGATGAACAGAGTGTGTACCAGGGGACAGGCCTCGGTATGCCGATTGTAAAGAGTCTGGTTGATAAGATGAATGGTACGATTCAGGTACAGAGTGAGAAGAATGTAGGAACAACCTTTGAAATCACGATACCGTTTGAGTTGGCACCCGAATCAGAGGTTCAACAGGTTGCCTGTACGAATGCTGAGGCTGATATCAGAGATGTTAAGATTCTGCTGGTAGAAGATAATGAGCTGAATATGGAAATCGCAGGCTATCTGTTACGGGATGCCGGTGCCGTTGTTACAGAAGTACGGAATGGCCAACAGGCAGTAGAAGCATTTGAGAATCATGTACCCGGAACGTATGATGCTATTCTGATGGATGTAATGATGCCGGTCATGGATGGTCTGACAGCAGCACGCACCATCCGAAAAGAGAATCGAAAGGATGCACAGACGATTCCGATTATTGCAATGACAGCAAATGCCTTTGCAGAGGATGTGCAGATGGTCCGGGATGCCGGAATGAATGCACACCTTGCAAAACCTCTGGATAGTAAAACGTTGTTCCGAACAATTGCTGCTTATTGCGGAAAACACTAGGTGGTTGATTTATATTTATTTAAAATATCAAGCAGCTGATGTACATTCAACGGTTTTGACAGATGCTCATTCATGCCGGCAGCGAGACAACTTTCGATATCCCGGGTGAATGCATTGGCAGTAATGGCAATGATTGAAATCGTCTGTGCGTCCGGACGGGTGAGTGCCCGAATGGCCCGTGTGGCTTCCGATCCATCCATGACCGGCATTTGCATATCCATCAGAATAGCATCATAAGTATCGGGGGCTGAAGCGGAGAATTTATCTACGCAGATGGCTCCGTTTTCTGCTCTTTCACAGGAGATATGATACATACGAAGCAGCTCGGATACTACTTCATAATTCAGATCGTTGTCTTCTGCAATCAACAGATGCATACCATTGCAAGAAGTAGTAGGATCAGGAGAATCAGAAGCTTCAGCTGATTCGACCGGAACTACTGACGCAGTATAAGGCAGCTCGAGTTCAATATGAAAAGAAGTTCCTTTTCCAACGGTACTCTCAACCCTGATGGTTCCGTTCATGAGCTCAACCAGTTGCTTTACGATCGCAAGTCCCAATCCGCTGCCACGTACCTTGTTTACACGGGTATCGACCTCTCTGGAAAATGCCTGATACATATGTTCCATGTATTCCGGTTCAATGCCGATACCGGTATCGCTGATGATGGCAACCAGAGTTGTCCGTCCTGCGGTAGCGGATGGTTCTTCATAAAACTCAAAAGTAATGGATCCCCCCTCCGGTGTGTATTTAATAGAGTTTGAAAGCAAATTCATGTAAATCTGCTTGAGACGCAGGGAATCAACCGTAAGATATGGATGGTCGATATTGTGCTTCTTACAGTTATAGGTCAGGTGTTTGGTAACTATGGATGCCTGCAGGGTATCCGAAAAATCTTCCAGCATGTCGGCGATATTGACCGTTTCGGGATGTAGTTCCATTTTTCCGTTCTCAATACTGGCAATATCCAGGATATCATTCACTAATTGTTCTATGTAGCTGCCGGCAAGCCGGATCTTGTCCAGACCGGTTTTCACTTTTTCTGGCTCATTTAAGTGCTCTTTAGTAATATCGACAAATCCCAAAACGGCATTCATAGGTGTGCGGATATCATGAGCAATACGGGAGAGAAAATCGGATTTGGCAACATTTGCACGGTTTGCTTCCTCTGCTATGAAAATCCAGTTCTGTTCCCGGCGCTTTTGTTCGCTGATCAGACGTGTAACATAAAGTACATGGGTAACGGTTCCCTTTTCATCTCTTTTTTTTACAATAAATCGTGCCAGATGCCAGTTCCCGTCCTTAGCCAGATAATCGATATCGATGACTTCGTCGTTTTTTAAACGGTCAGCCAATGTAGAAAGATCAAAGAATTTCATAACACTATCATGGTAAGCCGGAGCAACAAAGGTATCACAAAGCTCTACCATTTTCGCAGAGGCTTTCCCGATCCGTCCCGTCAGTCGATGTACCTCGTTATCACTGGAGATTTCTTCATAGAAATCTTCCCGGAGATCAATACGGTAAATAGCGAAGTATACTTTACTGATAGCGGAAATGATCTCGTTATTCAGTTTAGCCTCATCCAGAGCCTTTTGTAATTTGCGCTGCTGTGCCTGTTCTTCTTTTACGATATCATCAATATGGCGGAATCCGATGATGACTTTGGATTCATGCAGGGTATCGGAAAGCGGAACAACCTGAATCTCGAAATATTCCTGTCCGGCGAGGTTGGGGATACTCTGATAATGATAAATCAGCCGGTTACTTTGAGACAATGACAGTTTAATATTTGGAATGCTCAGGGCTTCCAGAAAATCAGGCGCCGTCTCTTTATAGACATATTGGTCATAGTATGATTTTAACATTGTCTGATAATTTAAAGTACGATTTTGAGAAAAAGCGGTTTCTCTTGCAATATTAGAGATAGAATCCAGCTTGATGATTTCAACAGTTTCGCGTGCCAGATCGACACAGTATACGGATGTATAGTCAATGCACAGAACGGAAAGATAGAGCTTTTCACGTTCCAATTCATGGTTACTTTTCTGCAGGCTGTCGCGTTTCTGTTCCAGCAAAGCTGCCATACGGATGTTTTTCCGAGCATTACCTAAGTGGCCGCCGACTACTGCCAGCAGAGAGATGAATGACTGGGACCGTGTGATCTGGGGATTGTCCAGACCGATAAAGCCGCAGAGCTGATCCTGAGAGTAGATTGGAAATGCAATCTCAGTTTGAATATCCTGAATTTTTAACATGGAATATTCGGATGGCATGAGTTCTTTTACAGACTCAACATCATCAATGATAATATTTTCTCCACGCTCGAAAGCGGATTGCCAATAAGGCATCTCGGAAGCAGACACCGCCTGTAGATTATCAATCCACGCAGTGATACCCGGAGCACACCATTCGAAAGAGTTCCGATAAGTGTCAGAATCCGGTTCTTTATCAAAAATATAAACTCGGTTAGCCTGGGTATAATCGCCGATCACACGGATCAGAGCCTGGGTGGCAACATTCAGTTCATTCTGATCCTGGGCACGATCAATAAGAACCATTTGCTGTAGCAGAATCTCAAAATCATTTAATTTAGTCTGGAGACTGGAATAATTGTCTGTATTTTTAGCTGTAGTCATGAGAAGGATACCTCGTTCTGTTGCAAGTTTGAAAATAAATCATATGACTATAATAGTAGGAAAAATAAATGGTTGTCAATGCTGTAAAAAGAATTTGTTGACATCAAAAAACAATCTATTTACAATGTAAAGTCAGTAGGTTTTAATCGAGTTACGAGTGGATTTTGATGTCCGGGAGAAATGTATGGCAAAAATGCAAAATACATATTATAAAACAGTAATTGACAAGCTGGCCGAATAAACAGGGATTTGGAGATGATCAGCTGGATGAGATCCGTCAGGGATTTGAACATGGGATAAATGCTTCCGTTTATGCCGATAAGGAATATTTTGCCGTACAGATGCGGCAGATAAGGTTCGGTCTGGAAGAAAGGCTGGACATTTCCTTATATAATAGTAAGCAGTATGACTGGTTTCAGATGGAGGAGATACGTCTTGGATTAAAAGATGGTCTGGATGCATCCATCTATGCGGATCCGGAGTGCTCCTATGAAGTCATGCGGGAGTTACGGAAGGCGTTAAAAGATAATATACATCTGGAAAAATACGCAGCAGTGGGAGCGGAGATGTTGCGGGAACTGCATAGAGCCATTCTTGACAAGCAGAATATCATGCCATATATAAAGGCCGGATATGTACCGGAACAGCTCCGTGAGATCCGCCATGCAATGAAACAGGGATGTAACATTGACCCATATCTGAATACCGCATACCGGGGAGCCGCCATCCGGGAGATTACGGAAGGTCTGGAGGAAGGCCTGGATGTGGCACAATATGCGAAAACGGGATACTCATGGCAGCAGATGCGTGAGATCCGTCTGGGTCTGGAAGCAAGGCTGAACGTTAAGATCTATTCCAAAGAATTGTATTCATGGCAGCAGATGCGAGAAATCCGTCTGGGCCTGGAAGCACATCTGGATGTGGAACAGTATAAGAGTATGATACATTCTGCTGCGGATATGCGGAAAATCCGGTTGCAGATGGAGCAGGAATGGCTGCAGGAAACAGAGAATGCAGGCAGTACCGAAGAGATAACGGAAGAAGAACTGGCAACACTGGAGCATTTGACGGAATACTGTAAAAATCTGCCGGCAGATGCAATTCGGTTTTTTATAGAGCCGGACCGGATGAAAGCATATGTATATGTAGGCAGTCAGGCTGCACCGATGGAAAAAGATCAGTTGATCTCCGAATTGACAGCGCAGAAGATCCGAAAGGGATTGGACAGTGAAGTTGTAAATGCACTGATACTTGGAACATTAAAGGGCCGGTTAACGGTTCTGGCACAGGGCAGAGAGCCGGTGAGTGGTGAAGATGGATATTATGAGAGCTTTATCGGCGATTATGAGACGCAGGGAGTCAGGATTTTAGAGGATGGTTCCCGGGAATATAAGGATGCCTATCTGTTTCAGAAAGTATATGCCGGGCAGAAGCTTTTGGTTTATCATGAGGCGAAGCCGGGAGTGGACGGATACAGAATCGACGGTATGGTTTTAAGGGCAGTAAATGGTGCAGAAAAGCGTCGTATTAAAGGAAGAGGCTTTCATCTTTTAGATGATGAGAGGACTTATATATCTGATGAGAACGGTTGTGCATCGTTCCGGGATTCCAATCTGGTGGTAACCCATCTTTTGGAGCTGGAGACAGCAAGTAATGTAATGGGAGATATCAATTATAATGGTTCTGTTTATATCAAAGGAGATGCCAGTGGCAATATTCATGTGAAAGCAACCGGTGATATTGTAGTAGAAGGCTTCGTAGAGAATGCACGGCTGGAGAGTGAGCGGGGTATTCTGATCAAAAAGGGTGCAAATGGTAACGGTGAGGCCCAAATCATAGCAGCCGGAACAGTTATGGGAAGATTTTTTGAAAATGCATCCATTCATGCAAAACATATTATTTCAAATTATTTTTTTCGGTGTAATTTATATGCATTGGACGATATTGAGGCGACCGGCTCCGGTGGAAGTATAGCTGGTGGCCGCATTTATGCGGGACATCGTATCGAATCAGCAGTCGTGGGGAATAGAACCGGTATTGAAACTGCCATTCGTTTGGGATATGATGAGAGCGCAGTGGACGAAGTTAATTATTCGGAGCAGTTGAAAGAGACGGAGAGTCAGCTTAAGATTCTGATCAACGCCATGGAAGAATATAAGAAATCTTATCCGCCGGAAGTGCGAAACAGCATGCCGGTGTTTCTGAAAGTAGAAAATGCGATTTACACAAAGGAAAAAGAACGACAGGATATTCTCAATATTATAGAGCAGCAGAAAAAGGACAAAGAAGAGTATCAGAAAGCCCACATAAGTGTATATCAGATCTTGTATGAGGGCACGACAATTGCCATTAACAATGCGATGTACAGTGGTGATACCAGAAAGAATGTAATGTTGCGGAATGTTGCCGGTCGGATAGTGATACAGCAGACAAAGGAGAAGATGGGATGAGCGAGAAGATACTGATCGTTGATGACATTGAGATAAACAGAGAAATCCTTGCAGTTGCCCTGGGTGATATGTTTTCGGTAGAAGAAGCGGGTGATGGAGAGCAGGCAATTGAGATCCTGAAGGATCATTCAGATGAAATCGCGGCGATTCTGCTGGATCTGATCATGCCGAAAATGGATGGATATGAGGTCCTGAAATACATGAAGCAGGCAGAGATTCTGGAGAGAATTCCAGTGCTTGTAATCAGTGCGGAATCAAGGACGGAGGCGGAACGGGCCTGCCTGGAAATGGGTGTTTCCGACTTTATCCGAAAGCCGTTTGACAGTGTTACGGTTCGCAGCCGGGTACGAAATATTGTTGAGCTGTTTATGTATAAAAATCAGCTGGAAGATAAAGTCCGTATTCAGACAGAAAATCTGAAACGACAGAATAGATTGCTGGAGCAACAGGCAGAGAAGATTAAGGCCAGTAATGAGAAGATCATCGATGTACTGGGTACGGTTGTGGAGTACCGGAATCTGGAGAGCGGTGAACATATTAAACGTGTAAAGGGATTTACCAGAATTCTGGCAGAGAAAGCGGCAAAGAAGTACCCGGAATATAATCTGACGCCGGAGCGGATCAATATCATTGTAGCGGCAAGCGCATTACATGATATCGGAAAAATCACGATCAAAGATAGTGTATTGCTGAAGCCGGGAAGACTGGATAAAGATGAGTTTGAATATATGAAGTCTCATACGGTCCGGGGATGTGATATTTTAGACCAAATTGATGGAGCATGGGACAGTGAATATGCCAAAGTGAGTTATGCTATCTGCAGACATCATCATGAGCGATATGATGGCAAAGGATATCCGGATGGATTGGCAGGAGAAGAGATTCCAATCGAGGCACAGCTGGTATCTGTAGCGGATGTTTACGATGCACTGGTCAGTGAACGTGTCTATAAGGAAGCCATTGATAAAGATAAGGCATATCATATGATATTAATGGGCGAGTGCGGTGTGTTTTCTCCGAAACTGATGGAATGCTTCCGCGAATCGAAGGAAGAATTTGAGAATCTCGCATTAAAATATGAAAATGCAAAAAAGGAGTAATTAAAATGACAGTAAGAGAATGCTATGAACAAATGGGTGCTGATTTTGACAATGTGTTAGGCAGATTGGGCAGTGAGCAAATGGTACAGCGATTCGCATTAAAGTTTCTGAATGATACCAGTTATCAGACGCTGGAGGAAACTCTGAAAGAAAAAAATGTGGAACAGGCATTCCGTGCGGCACATACTTTGAAAGGTGTCTGCTTAAATCTTGGATTTGATAATCTGTTTACTGTAAGCTCAGAACTGACAGAAAAGCTGCGGGCAGGAGAATTGGATGGTACAGAGGAACTGTTCGAGAAAGTAAAAGAACAGTATGAGATAACGGTGAAGGCAATCCGAGGTATACAGTAACCGGATATTTCTCAATTCTGATTATGACCACGGACGATCATAATATCTTTTGATTTTAATCGGGTATCCTTCTGCGGGAGAATGGAGAGACCATCCCGCAGGATCAGGTAAACAGTAAGCTGGTCAGCCGATTCCACATCCTGGACGGTCTGACCGGCATGTTTTTTATCTACAAAAACTTCTGCAATTTCTTTGATATCGGTATCGCGGATGTTGGAGATATTGCTGTTTCGCTGATATTGTTCTACAAATCCGGCACTGATAATACCGGTTGGAATCGCAACGGCCCCTACTCCCAGATAGGCGATGCAGATTGCCATGATACGTCCCAGTGGCGTGATCGGATAGATATCACCGTAGCCCACTGTGAGCAGTGTTGACATACTCCACCAGACACCGCTGAATGCATTGCGGAAAACCTCCGGCTGCGCGTCGTGTTCCACACTGTACATACAGAGACTGCTGGCAAGCATCAGGACGAGAACAATGAAAAGAGAGGAAATGATCTGGTTCCGCTTCTCATACAGGACGGTTGTGATCACGTTAAATGAATCATATTTGGCATTCAACCGGAACAGGTGGAAGATTCTGGCAACCCGCAACATCCGGAAGAAGACAAAGCCGGACAGGAAAAATGCCGGAATGATCGTCAGAAGATCAATGATTCCGTCAAAGGAAAAAATGAACTTTAGGCGGGCCTTTGCCGGGCGCAGTTCCGGATAAAGATAGTCTGCGGTCCAGATCCGGAGAGCGTACTCAACGCAGAAGATTCCGAGAGTGATCCATTCCACGATCTTGAAAAAGGTAAACAGGCAGGATAATTCCTCAAATGTCTGCATAAATGTAACTAAAATATTTGAAAATATAGTGGTCGTAATAAATACATCAAAGAACCGGCTGATACGGTTACTCTTATCTCCAATCTGAATAATATTGAATATCTTTTCCTTCACGATAACATTCCTTTCTATGAATACGGATTTAAATCTGATTATATATTAACACAAAATCTGCTGGTTTTGAAATGGGTTGGTGCAAGATTTGTGCATATGGATTGTCGCCTTCTGTCCTATATTTCATGTGCGGCAAGCTCTCGCACCAGCCAGCACGTAGCGGTACATAGGACTGCAGAA
>CABQJA010000046.1 GCA_902464345.1 uncultured Clostridium sp. | reverse complement strand
TCCCGGTAGTGCTTTGCCAATTTCCGATCTATGATTCCCACAAACACTCCGATATTCAAAACCAAAACAAAAATCCCCCACGCAAATGAATAGAATCCATGACCGAAATTATCATCAATATAGGTCAGAACCTGTCCGTATAACGGAGATAACAGCACCATCAACAGAAGAATCAGCTCTTCAGGTACCGTTAATCGCAGGCTGATTCCTTTTCCGGTTGTTTGCCGGATAGCCAGAAACAGACCTACCGGCAGAACTGCATACAACGCTATCTCCAGATAAGACTGCGCTTCTCCGCCAATTATAACAGCATAGGATTCCAGCCCAAACAGTTTCTCAAGCATCTGCGCAAACATTCCATACCAGCCATATATCAGGCATGCCAGAATCCCTTCCAGTCCGGAACGCCAACGTTGCTTTTCCGCCATACCGATACCTGCCGCTGCAATCAGCACCAGCATTCCTGCAAACTGCCAGTTATCTGCTTCTCGAAATACCAGAACACAAACTGTATTCCATACAATTGCAATTCCGGTCAATATCAGATAATGCCACCATTTCCGGCAATTCTGCACGCCGAAAAACAGCTGCATGATCAATATGACCGTCAGAATTGATATTCCATTTGCTGCTATTGCAGCTCCGTCTGCTATCCAGCCATCCATTATATCAGTTCCTTCTCCATCTGTTTCATCAGCAGTTCCCGGTACTCTGCCTCCCGCCGCCGGCTGACTGGCAGCTGCTTTCCGTTACTCAATTCCAGCATTCCCTTCATCATTTTTCTGTGGTGGTATACATTCACAATGTACTTCCGATGAATCCGGCAAAATCCATACTCCTTCAGGGCGTCCTCAAACTCCTGCAGACTGGTACGATCCATAATGGCGTCCCTATCTGTATAGATGATCGTGTATTTATCCTCCGCACTGATATACAGAATCTCCTTTAACCCGATCAATTGCTTTGTATCCGATACCTGAAGCAGCAGTTGTGGATGCCGGTTCCATTCCGCCCGTATTTCATCTATCACCTTCTGAAGCATCCCTGCATCCACCGGCTTTAACAGGTAACGGAATGCCCGTGCCTCATATCCATGAATCGCATACTCCGGATGGGAAGTCGTAAAAATAAGAACACTGTCCGGGACCAGCTCCCGCAACCGCTTTCCCATTGTCACACCATCCAGATCCGGCATTTCTATGTCCGAAAACACAACCAATCTCCGACTGACCGTCTGCTCTCTAAGGGATGTCTCCAGTGCTTTCAAAAGCATCTGTCCGGATGTATAACACCGGATCTGTGCTTCCTGAAGTCCGGGAACCTTCCGAAGCTCCCTCTCCAGACTCTCAAGCAATGGCACTTCATCATCGCAGATCATGATCTGAAATTTATGTAATTCATCGTTTCTGATTATCATATTCTTACTATTCTACAATTCCACGCAGCTCATTAATATCTTCTACGCCATACTGTTTCATATAAGCTTCGATTCCTTCTACGACCTTTACAGATGCCATCGGATCATGGAAGGTCGCGGTTCCTACAGAGACTGCGGTTGCCCCTGCCATAATAAACTCTATTGCATCCTCACCGGTCATAATACCGCCCATACCGATAATCGGTATCTGCACCGCATGTGCTACCTGATATACCATTCGGACTGCTACCGGTTTAATCGCCGGACCGGATAAACCACCGGTCTTATTTGCGACCGCAAAGGTCCGTCTGTGTATATCAATCTTCATTCCGGTGATCGTATTGATCAGAGACAGAGCATCCGCACCGGCTGCCTCAGCCGCTTTTGCCATCTCTGTGATATCCGTTACATTCGGACTTAATTTCATAATGATCGGTTGCTTTGCCACAGCCTTTACAGCCTTTGTGATTCCATAAAGGGCTTCCGGATTCTGGCCGAATGCGATACCGCCTTCCTTTACATTCGGGCAGGATACATTGATCTCCAGCATATCCACCGGCTCTTCCGCCAACCGTTCCACAACCTCTACATAATCCGCCTCGGATTTTCCGCAGACATTTACAATCATTCTGGTATCATATTTCTTCAGGAACGGAATATCACGCTTTGCAAACAGATCAATTCCCGGATTCTGTAATCCAACGGCATTGATCATTCCGCCATAAGTCTCTGCAATTCTCGGTGTCGGATTCCCCGGCCATGGGACATTCGCCACGCCCTTGGTCGTCACTGCACCCAGACGGTTCAGATCTACCAGTTCACTGTATTCCGCACCGGAGCCAAAGGTACCGGATGCTACCGTAACCGGATTCTTCCATGTAACTCCTGCAATGTTTACTGTTGTATTCATCAGAACTCCACCTCCCCGGCATAGAAAACAGGTCCGTCCTTACAGATTCTCTTATTCTTCACATTCGTATGATGATCTGTCTCCTTTGATTTGCATACACATGCCAGACAGGCACCGATGCCACATGCCATCTTCTCTTCCAGAGACAGCTGTGCCTCTATGCCTTGCTCCAGTGCATAGGTCTGGATCGCCCGGAGCATCGGAGTCGGTCCGCAGGCATAGATCCTGTCTCCGGTGATCCGATACTCCCGCATTGCATCCATAACATTACCCTTTACGCCATGCTTTCCGTCCTCGCTGGCATAATAAACTTCTGCATATGGCCGGAATTCTTCGTCCAGAAATGTCTCATCCCGATATCCTAACACGACCTGCACCGGATTTCCTGCCTGATGAAGCTCCTTCGCCAGCTCTAACATCGGTGGAATCCCAATGCCTCCGCCCATCAGAATTGCCTTTCCGGCGGTCTGTGTAAATCCGTTTCCCAGCGGTCCCATTACTTCGATCGTATCCTCTGCATGTAAATGTGAGAATTCCTCTGTACCCTTTCCTACGGTCCGGTATACCAGACGCAGGGTTCCGGTCTCCTTATTGATCTCACACAGACTGATCGGACGTGGCAGTAATCTCGCTCCATCCTTACTATACAGATTCACAAACTGCCCGGCCTTCGCCTGTGCTGCAATCTGATCTGCCTTTAACTGCATACTGTAGATTCCGGTTCCGATCGGTTCCTGATGAATCACCGTAGCCGTCACTCTGACTGTAGACATAGTATTCTCTCCTTTGTAATCTTCTATTTACCTAATGCACCGTTAATATCATCCTTCATGTCGATCACTGCCTGACGGGATGCGTCTGCGAAATTCTCACTGCCGAACTTCCGGTATCTCTCCTGCTTATAAGCAGCGATGATACCACGGGAAGAATTTACGATCGCACCGAGACCGTCTGCATTAAAATAATGAACCAGATCCTCGGCCTTACCGCCCTGTGCACCATAGCCAGGTACCAGAATATAGGTCTTTGGCATCAGCTTTCTTAATACCTTACCCATCTCCGGATAAGTAGCTCCGACAACGCAGCCGACGTTGCTGTATGCACCGTCCATGCTCTCTTCGCCCCATTCAGCGACCTTCTTGCCGACTAATTCATATAACGGAGCTCCATCAATTAACCGATCCTGGAACTCACCGGAAGAAGGATTGGAAGTCTTTACCAGAACAAAAATACCCTTATCACACTCATTGCATACTTTCAGGAATGGTTTTACTCCATCCGAACCAAGGTATGGATTCACGGTTGCAAAATCCTCATCAAAGCCTGCGTAAGTCTTACTGCCTACCTGTACCGTTCCCAGATGTCCGACTGCATATGCCTCGGATGTAGAACCGATATCTCCGCGTTTAATATCTCCGATCACAACCAGTCCTTTACCCTTACAATATTCCACTGTCTTCCGGAATGCTTTTACACCTTCCACACCGAACTGCTCATACATGGCAATCTGCGGCTTCACTGCCGGAATCAGATCGCAGGTTGCATCTACAATTGCTTTATTAAACTGCCAGATTGCTTCCGCTGCACCTTCCAGGGTCTCTCCATACTGCTCATATGCCTGTGCCTTTACATGCTCCGGCACATAAGAAAGCATCGGATCCAGCCCTACTACGATCGGTGCATTTAACTGTTCAATCTTGTTCACTAATTTACTAATCAATTCTTTGTCCTCCGTTCCTATCTTCCACAGTTTCGCTGTCGCTTCTGTCTCTAGCTATTCTACCTTCTTTCTATCAAAGTTTCAACCAATATTCCAACAATCTTCTGCCATCTGCACAGTCTTCGTCCGGTTCCGGCATGCGTTCCGGATGCCATTGCACTCCGATCACCGGCAGCTCCTCATGTACAATCCCCTCTATGACCCGGTCCTCTGCGAACTGGATTGCCTGCAGATGTTCTCCCAGCCGGTCGATTCCCTGATGATGGGCAGAATTCACCGGAAATCGCAGACCATATAACGTTTCCAGGATACTCCCCTTCCTCGCAATCGTCATATGATACTGATCTCCGTTCCGATACTCATGGAAATGTGCCGTTTGCAGATGCTGCTTTATCGTGCCGCCATAGTAGGTGTTGATAATCTGCATCCCCTTGCAGATACCGAGTACCGGCTTCTTCCGGCGGATATAACTATCCAGAATCCTTAACTGCATACGATCCAGAATCTCATCCACCTCTCTGCTCCCCTGATTCTTCTGTCCGAACAGCTCCGGTGCAATATCTCCACCACCCGGCAGCAGCAATGCATCGCAGCCTTCCGCTTCCTCCCAACTACATGTATAAAGTCCGCGGCTGACTGCTCCGAGTGCTTCGACCGCCCGTCTGTAATTTCCGATTTTATCCGGCACTCCGGCAATTAGTATCTCTTTCAAACTTCCCCACCTGTCCTTTCCCTTTCCATACTCTGCGGATTACTCCTCTCCTATTTTGACTATTTTCTTCCTTATCCACTTCTCATTCCTGTCTGTATACGATATATTATTTCTATGAACATTTCATGAAAACTATAACCGAAACGCAAGTATGCAGCTTCTTTTGCATATAGTGAATCAGAAAGCTGATTCGAAGGACAGCTACACTGTCAGAAAGGAATTACTATGAACCATTATCTGAAGTTGGCGGAAGAACTTCACCGACAAGTGCCGGTCACGGATACCCACAACGACCTTGCCGGAGAACTGCTGATCCGTCACAGACACGGTGAGACCGATGTCATCCGCCACCTTTATCTGGATCACTGGAAGTCTGCAGGCTTTCAGCTTATTGTTTCTTCTGTTTATATTGAAAACAGTGTCTTTTTTCCGGAAAACTGGAGACATCTGGTGCCGGAATCTGCTGCCAGCTCTATCCATGACAGCTGGAAGGCTCTTTGGAAAAAGCATGCACTCCGCTGGGATCAGGGATATGAGAATGCATTGGAACAGATCCGGGTGCTGAAACAGGAGATTGCAGATGCCCCGGAGGAGCTCTGTCTGGTCACATCCGGAAAAGATCTCGATGCGGTCCGAGCACATCATAAGATTGGGATTCTGCTCTACATGGAAGGTCTGGACTGTATCGGAAATCATCCGGACCGGATTCACACCCTCTATCAGTCCGGTGTCCGAGGTGCCGGTCTGACCTGGAGCCGTCAGAATCTCCTTGCCACCGGTTGCTGCAGTGCCACACAGTTTACAGATATCAGAGGCAGGATCACTCCACTGGGACAACAGGTCATAAAAGAGCTGATCCGTCATCATATGTTTTTAGATATCAGCCATCTGAACAATGATGGATTTGACCAGCTGGTTCATCTGCTTCCTGAGATGGATGCCACCCTTCCGATGATTGCTACCCATTCCAATGCCTGGACAATCCATCCGAACTATCGGAATCTGACAGATGAACAGCTCCTGATTCTCGCAGAACAGGGCGGCATCACCGGACTAAATGCCTGCAAATATATCGCCGGATCCTATGAGAAATCGCCGATTGATGCCCTGTGCCGTCAGATTGAATATATCCAGTCTGTAACCGGCACTTCCCACATCGGCTTTGGATTCGATCTTTGTGATTCCTATTCCCGTGCAAAATATGCTCCTGTAGTTCCGGAGCCTGAGGATAATCTCCGGAATCACAAAGAAGCACTGCTGCTCACTGCCCGCCTTTTAGAACGCGGCATGTCAGAGCAAACAGTGCTTCGGTTGCTTGGTCTTAATTGGATTCAATATTTTGAACAGGTGCTGCAGTAGTATCTGCTGCTCCTGCCGGATCCGGGGTCTTAACTCCCCTCAGATATAGGATTGCCAGTCCGGCAACCGCTGCAAATCCGACAATCATCAGAATGATCTGTGCTGCTATGTTCTCCTCTAACGATGCCGGCAGCAGATATGTGATCAGATAGCTGGAGCTGTTCATTGTCATATGAAGCAGGATACCTGGCACAACAGAGCCGTAACGATGAGCCGTATATCCTAACAACAGTCCCAGCAGGGTCGCATAGATGCCCTGCACCGGATTCAGGTGGTATATGCCGAACAGTACTGCCTGAAGGACTACTGCAAACCACCACGGAAATGCCTTCTTCAAAATACGCAGGCTCAAGCCACGGAACACCAGCTCCTCTCCGATCGGTGCCAAAATGCATACACACACAATCATCAGAATACTCTCAGAGTCCAGTGCATTCATGACTATAAAATAGTTCTCCTGCAGCCTTGGAAACAGCGGGAGTAATACCGTCAATGCCATGCTGAGTCCCAGCTGCAATGCCAGTCCACATCCTATAATGCCCAATATCCGCTGTGGCTTCAAGACCTGCTTCCATTCACCATTGCCCTTTTTCCGGACAAACATCAGCCAGTACCACAAACCAAAAATAATCTGATATCCGATATAAATCAGAAACATATTTACATTATTTGCTGAACTGCCGGTAAAATTCATAACCAGCTCCTCATACCGCTCCATCGTGAACGTGGAATCCCCGGACATTGCACTATTATATACCACATATACAACCAGACTGACAGTACTGACAATCACCTGCCAAAACAGCACTGCCAGCGTCGGCATAATGCCAAGTGCCAGCCACCCGGTTCGTTTCCAAAATCCCATCTTCATTTCCTGTACCTGTTCCTTTCACTAATTTCCTTCGCTACTCTGCAGTATATACGACTCTGCCCCGGCATATAGTCTGCATAACCTTTCCTTTTAACAGCTTGCCATTATATGGTGTATTCTTCCCCTTTGATGCAAACTCATTTACATCCACGACATACTCTGCATTCGGATCAAAGATTACGATATCTGCCAGCTTACCTGCTTCAATACTGCCCCGCTCCTGATCGATTCCGATCACTTTCGCCGGATTATAGCTCATTTTCTCCGCCATCTGCATCGGAGTCAGAATGCCGGTTGCAACCAATGCAGTATAAGTAAGAGAAGCACTGGTCTCCAGTCCGACAATTCCAAACGGTGCGTGTTCAAAGTCTCCGGACTTCTCCTCTGCACTGTGTGGTGCATGATCCGTGGAAATCACCTCCATGGTGCCATCCTGCAATCCGCGAATCAATGCCTGTACATCCTTCTCTGTCCGGAGCGGCGGGTTCATCTTGTAATTCGCATCTACAGAATCAATATCTGCATCGGTCAGTGTAAAATGATGCGGACATACTTCTGCAGTCACAGAAATGCCCAGCTTCTTCGCCATTCGCACCAGCTCCACACTGCCTTCGGTCGAACAATGACACAAGTGAAGCTTTGTTCCGTAATCATTTGCCAGAAAGATATCTCTTGCTGCAATAATATCTTCTACCGAATTGGTAATACCCGGAACCCCAAATTTCTTCGATGCCACGCCTTCATTTAGGACTCCTCCGCGAACCAGTGCTTTATCCTCACAGTGTGCCATTACTACTGCGTCAAGCTCTGCCGCCCGCTTCATCGCCTCTGCATAAAGGGTCACATCCATCACACTTTTTCCATCCTCAGAAAATGCGATCGCCCCCTGCTCAACCATGGCCTTCATATCCACCAGTTCTGTACCGTTCTGACCTATCGTGATCGCAGATAATTGTTCCACATGAATCGGAGCAACCTCCTCTGCCTTCTTCTGTATGTAAGAAAGCGTCTCTACGGAATCCACAACCGGCTTCGTATTCGGCATGGCACAGACTGTCGTGACACCACCCCTGGCGGCCGCCTTCGCCCCGGTCTCAATATCTTCCTTATAGGTCAGACCCGGATCTCTGAAATGCACATGCAGATCAATAAAGCCCGGCATTACATATTTTCCGCTTGCATCGATTACTTCTGCTCCGGCCTCCGGCTCCAGATCTTTCGCCACCTGCAGCACCCGATCTCCATCTATTACAACATCATATATGTCATCCTGACTGGTTGCCGGATTGATGACCCGGCCGTTCTTAATATATGTCTTCATTTGAAACCTCCTTATAAATGATTCTGTCTATTTTATTGTCCTAGGTTTTCAGCAAAAAGTCAATACCGGAAGATCCCCGATTTTTATTGACAAAGCCCCTATAAACGTGTAACGTTAAATCGATATATACCATGTGCAAGGAGGAAGAATGATGGAAGAAGAAATGACCCTGTTTGAACAGGTTTCCGAGTATTTAAACCAGAAGAATTTTAGCAAACTACGCGAAGTACTGGCATCGGAAAACCCCGCTGACCTTGCACTTTTATTTACAGAGTTTGAAGAGAAAGATATTCTTCTCCTATACCGGCTTCTTCCAAAGGAACTGGCTTCCGATACATTTTCCTATATGGACAATGACATGAAGGAGAATCTGATCAACGGTTTTTCCGACAAAGAGCTGCAGGAGGTTCTGGATCAGACCTTCGTCGATGATACCGTTGATATGATTGAGGAAATGCCGGCAAATGTTGTTAATCGTATCCTACGCAACTGCGACCCGCAGTCCCGGTATGCGATCAATCAGATTCTAAAGTATCCGGAGGACAGCGCCGGTGCGTTGATGACCATCGAGTATGTCAATCTGACAAAGGATCTTACGGTAAAAGATGCGATTTCCCGGATTCGGACCGTCGGCCCGGATAAAGAGACCATCTATACCTGTTATGTTACCGAGGCCCGGAAACTGATCGGTATCGTTTCTGTCAAGGATCTGCTGATTGCTAAAGACGATACACATATCAGTGATATCATGGAAACGAATCTTATTTTTGTTGATACGCTGGAGGATAAAGAGGTTGTTGCACACCAGTTCCAGAAATACGATATTCTGGCGCTTCCGGTTGTCGATACAGAGGAACGGCTGGTTGGTATCATCACCTTCGACGATGCTATGGATGTCATTCAGGAAGAAAATACCGAAGATATTTCTATCATGGCGGCTATGTCACCAAGTGATGATTCTTATTTTAAGACCGGTGTTTTCGCACAGGTTAAGAACCGGATCGTCTGGCTGATCATCCTGATGCTGAGTAATGCGATCACAGGCTCCATTATCAACCGATTCGATACGGTCATCAGTGCTCTGCCGATTCTGGTATCCTTCATGCCTATGCTGACCGGTACCGGCGGTAACTGCGGTTCCCAGAGCTCCGCCCTGATGATCCGCGGTCTTGCTCTTGGTGAGATCCGCACCCGCGATTTCCTGCGGGTTATGTGGAAGGAGTTCCGGATTGCGATAGTTGTCAGTGCGATTCTAGCCGTGATCAATGGATTGCGGATCATGATCTTCTATCAGGATCCGACTCTTGCAATCGTCCTGACCTTGTCCATTATCGCAACTGTTATCTTATCCAAGCTGATCGGATGTCTGCTGCCAATCCTGGCTAAGTGCGTCCATCTGGATCCTGCTGTAATGGCCGGTCCTTTGATTTCCACGGTTGTTGATATATGTACAACGATGATTTATTATTCCATCGCCGTTCAATTCTTTCAGATATCATAATGATTTCGAAATAATTGCCGGCTTGATTCATAAATAATTCAATTTACAGTTGACAACTCTGCCCCCTGTATGCTATAGTACATTTTGTCGTCAGACATAAGCGCGAGTGGCTCAGTTGGTGGAGCACGACCTTGCCAAGGTCGGGGTCGCGGGTTCGAGTCCCGTCTCGCGCTCTTTTTATTTGTGCGGAAAGCCTTGTATTTACTGGGTTTTCCGCTTTTTCTATGCTGTCTGAATCGGTAGACAACGGTAGACAACTTTTTGACCGTTAGTCAAAGGCTGAATTTATCAGTGTTCTTGTCTCTTCCGCATCCAACGAATCATAAATATAGGTTAATGTAGTGCTTATATTATTGTGTCCCAACTGCTGACGGATCGTATCAATCGGAACACCTTTGATTGATAGCGTACTGGCATATGTTTTCCTGATCTTATGTGAAGATTTCACTTTATGATCGGTAGTCTTTGCATACTTTTCAAGTACATAAGCTACCTGCCTTGTTGTAAGGACGTTTTCCTTTCTGGTAAAGATATACTCATTCTCCTTTGGCACTCTGTTGAAAATCTCTACTGCCTGCTGTGGGATGATGATATATCGGTCACTGTAGGTTTTTGTATGCGGTACGATCTCAAAGGTTCTGGTTTCTTTATTCAGTATTTGTTCTCTGGTGATATGAAGTGTTGCTCCATCCAGATCTGTCCATTTCAGGGATACCAGCTCTGCCACCCGAAGTCCCAGCATGAAATTTACCATGACCGCCAGATAGGCACTGTCTTTGGTTGCTTCATACTTATCATTGAGATATGCTAACAGGTTACTTCTTTCTGTGGTGGTATAGGTCTGTGTCTGTCCCGTCTTTCTTGCTATCTGTCGAAACCTGACCGTGATTCTTACGTCATTCATTATGTTGGTTTTCAGTTCTCCTTTACGTCTGGCATAATCAAACATACCGTTTAAGATCGTCTTTAAGTTTCCAAACTCTTTATGTGACATGGCGTGTTCTGTTATCAGCCTGTTACAGAATACTTCCATATCCAGACTGGTAATGGTGTAGATCATCCGCTTGTCCATAGATGTGTTCAGAATATACCGGTTGTAATGCTCTCTGTGACGTATCACCGTATTAACGGAACTGGTCATAGACCGTTTGTATTCCAGCCATTCCTCAAATAACATATGAACGGTGGTTTTCTGGTTTCTCTGCTTGCCATACAGGATAACAAGCTGTGCGACCAGCTCCTCTCTGGTAGGAGCTTTGATGTTATGGCGTTTACCGCATTTATCCTTATACGAGGTCTGCCAGCGATTACAGCTTTCGTTTGGTGCTGTGATTGCATATGGGTGTATCTTACTGATGTCTTTCATAATCAAATCTGACACACTACCTCTGTCTGACATTATAGCATAGATTGTACTGTCGTCCAGAGTAATTAATTCCTGCATCGTCATATATCTGTTCAGCATGGTGTCAGCCATCATTTACAGATTTCATGTTTCTTTATGGTTCTTCGTATTTTCGTATTTCTTCGTGTGCTTCGTGTTTCTTTTTCCGGCTGGAGTTATGCTTCTCCTTTCTGTAACTACATATGATCGGTTTGAATGCCCTTTACAGCCCGTAGAAAGGCTTCTGCACCCCGATTACGTTCAAGACTTAGTTCTTGCCCCTTTTGCCGTTTATACGCCTGTTTGGGCGTGGTTTCGCTCAGTGGTATATCCAACCTTGCGAAATGGTATCTGAGATCTTCCAGATGAATACTTTCCTGCAATACTTCATGGGTATCCAGATCGACTATGTTATATCGTTGCTTATAGTAGGGATTGTATCGCCCCTCTTTGTATCCACATACCAGTTGCAGTTCTGCATTACAGTATACTTTCAGTATCTCCACCAGTCTCCAGTAGGTATAGGGGAGATAGTCTTTTTTTAGAATCAGTTTCTCATTTCCTGTTAATGTTAGTTCTTCCATATCTGTTATATCACTCCTCAAACGGCAGTTTCATCTGTTCCGCCTTTGTGATCGGCTTGAATGTCTCATTCCGCTTCAGGTACTCATCTACTGAATGATAAATGTCGATCGTACCATCCTCATTGAATATCTGTACTTCATGGATTCTCCGCAGAAATGCTTTCCAGCTTTCAGGGCTGTTTTTCTGCACTTCCTCATACTGTTTTTCCAGTTCCCAGTTCGTAGTAATGAATACCGAAGTATAGCAGGCGTAACGGTTAGAATACCTTGCCGGTAATACCATGGGATATATGTCCAGATAATTAAGCATGTCACTGATCTTCAGACTGGAACGGAACTCCTCAAATACTAGAACCGGCTCACACTTATAAAGATCAAACGCATGATCGAAGTCGGTCACCCTGTACACATTGGAATCACCATAGGTATCCAGTATGCTTCTGGTCTTTCCTTTTCCTGTCGCTCCGCTGATATAGGTTACTTTCAAATCCAGCCGGCGTGTATCCTTATACTTTTCCTGTAGCATCATTGTGCGTAGCTTATCTATCTTGTCTATATGCAGGATATAGTCATTATTAATGGCAAGGATTTCCGAGTTTGTATATCCGTTCTTCACCATCTCATACAGTTCCTCCATATCTGCCAGCTTTCCCTTCTGTGTCGGTATCGTTCCCCATTCCTCATAAGTACCCTCAACCTTTGTTTCTGCCTTATTGGTAGATTCCCACTTGCCGGACTTCTGAATATACTCAATATTCGACTGTATCGTACCATGTGCTACTTCAATATGTGCTTCCGGAAATGCTTTCTTTATCTTGCCCCAGCGTACCCTTGACCGAAATGCTACAAATATATGCGTATGCGGAGTTCCCTTTTCTCCGATCTCATCTGCCATACAGAAGAATTGCAGAGTTGTAAACTCTGTTATCAGCAGTTCCTTGATTCTTTCATGTGTATATCCATAATCGAATGGATTGTTTATCGTTAATTGATAATGGTATCTTTGCATCTTCTCTTTATCCATTTATTTCTCCCTTCTGTTCTCTGTGTTCAAGAGGTGCGAACAGCATTTATAGGCTGTAAAACCCTTGAAAATACAAGCGTTTATAGGTTACAAAGTAATGTTTGTTCCTAGTCGGGTAATACTAACCCGACTAGGAACCGCTTCTTGCAGGGAAACCCTGCAAATGTTTACAAAACCGCTGGTGTTCCCGGCAAACATTTCTTGGACGCAGTGCGTCCCGTAATGTTTACCAGTTCCACCATGTTTTTTAAACATTCCAAGCACTAATGTACTCGTTTCCGTATCTGCTGAATCTCATTCAATCCAGCTTCATTACATGCAATAGCCACAATTAATCTGTCACCTTTCGTGGTAACTGCTATAAAATTATCAGCCGGAATGTTAAATATCCCCTGTTCATGGAAATGTAACGTCAACGCTTTTTCAGCTACCTGTCGAACTCGCTGTAACGTCAGCTTGCGACTAATGCTGTGAACGGGATTGTACACTCGAAATTCGTACCCCAGCATGTTGCCGGACGGAGAATATGAGCATTTTTCAAAGTACCAGTCTGACCATATATCATATAGCCCATGAAAACTATCATTCAGAACATCCTCTCGAAATGCGATGCCGTTAGCTCCGATAGCTACGTCATAAGTCATACCCGTAGTAGGTTGTGACGAAAAGAACCGAATCAGGGCTTCCAGTTTCTCGTTTACCAACGTCTCCGCTTCTGTTCTGGATTTTTGAAAGCATTTCTGTATAAACAGGACGCATCCCCAATATCCAGCCAGCACGACTATAACTACTCCAATTAAAATCACCATAATGTTTACCATATTTTCCCTCCTTAATTTAGCTGAATTTCTTCATCCACCTGCTGTATACCTTCAGCCTTAAAGCTATCTGCAAAATCGTTACTGTGCGAATTCCAATACATGCGTACGGTCAGGTTCTCGAACTCAACGTAGATCTTGCCACCTTTCTCTCGTATCGCCACTAGTTGCTCTCTTGTCATCAATGGTGAATTATTTAATACTCTCACCTTGTACTGATTAAAAGAACTTGTATTTACTACAACGTACTGGTATCCTGTGATAACATCCG
>CABQJA010000045.1 GCA_902464345.1 uncultured Clostridium sp. | reverse complement strand
TCTTGATCATTTCTCACACCTCAACATAAATTTTATTTGGAATCTGTCCCCCTAACCGGTTGAACGAAAATCCTAACATTCATAATACCACTTTCTATTATAATCGGTCAAGAAAATGCGAAGCATGTCACATAAAACTGTGAAAAACTAATCAATTCAGAAAAAATAACCGATATATTTTGAAAAGGTGTTTGTTTTATATACAAGATATGGTATATTATTGATAGTAAAAATGAAAATATAAACTAGTCGAACTGCGTAGACAGGGGTAGCAGGACGTTAGATAGAATAGTATGAGGTGAGTGAATGAAAGCGAAAGAATATGTGATTCAGAAGTTATTACAGATGGGGAAAAAACATCCGTGGATGAAGTATCCGACACTGGCACTGATATCCGTGATCAGTCTGTTTTTCCTGATCGTGGAGAAATGTATGGAGCGGCCGAAGCGGGCGGTGATCGCACTGGTCTGCTGCGTGCTGATCATTTCACAGGCATGGTATCTGATCAGTCTTGCCAGTGATGCGAACGGCGGAGATGCAGCAGATGCGGATATGCCGACGGGGTATATGGATGTGAGCCCGGATCAGGAGATCTTGGAAGAGCCGGATGAAGGTGAAGTACAGCCGGATGCAGAGGATCCGGAGATTGTTTATACGATTTCCTATGATGTCGGGGCCAATGGCGTTGCCAAGGCAGCCGATACAAAGAGTGAGGCAGAGCTTGCAGCCGGATATACACTGACTGCTCCGGAGCTGGGAGCCGGAAAGTCAGATTATTTTAAGTTTGTCTGCTGGACAACCTCAAAGGACAAGCTTGAGACCAGAATTGATACCGTAAATGTGGAGTCATTTAACGGGAATAATATTCTGAAATTATATGCATATTATGAACGAACAGCTTATAAGGTAACCTTTAACCGGGGAAGCGGTGATGTCGGTGATGCGATCGAGGTACGGGCAGTGATCGGTGCAGACGGTACGGCGAAGGTTCAGCTGGTAAATCAGCCGACATTCAAGAAGTATGGTTATACATATACACAGTGGCGTATTAATGACAGTGATGTTATGAAGGTGGATGTGGATACGGAGTATACATTCGGAGATTCTGATATTGAGGTCAATCCGGATTGGAAGCCGAATCCATATAACATTGCATTTGAATCGGGAGACCCGGAAGCAACCGGCAGCATGGATACGATCCAGGCATATTACGGAACCAAGCGGAGACTGCCTGCGAATACCTTTAAGAAGACCGGTTATGTATTTAATGGCTGGTTAGGTCAGGATGGCGTAACTTATGCGGATGCCGGTGAAGTTTTGAACCTGACTCAGGAGTCCGGCGGCACATTTAAGATGACTGCCCAGTGGAAATATCAGACAGCCAGACTGTCTACGGCAACACTGAATTATACCTTCAGCGATGCATTGGATGAGATATTGTCGATCTTCCATAATGAAGAAGGAGATGGTGATTTCACGCCTACCTTTATAGATGCCAGTGGTACGACCATGAATGGTACGGTCACACTGGATAATCTGACAGAGTTAACCGGAATTTCGGTATCTACACAGCAGAATCAGATCTCACTTACCGCAGGCAGTGTGCAGACTGTCGGTACAGTGGTGCTGACCTTTAATATTCACGATAACCGGAACACGGGCGAGAGTGATACTTCGCTGAATCTGACACTGAATCTCGGAAAGCGGATGCTGACCGTGACCGGAGTGGATAATATGACAAAGACCTATGACGGTAACTGTGAGGTCCCGATCGGTTCCATTCATTTCATCGGTGCCAATCCGGGGGCACAGGTAACCGTAAATAATGCATCCCAGAAGGGTATGTTTACGGATCCGGATGTAGGTACAGATAAGATTATTACGATTTCCGACATCTATGTATTAGGTGCGGACGCAGAGTATTATACAGTTGCCGAAACGGCTGAGGTGACGGGCGGAAGTATTACCAGACGAACGGTACATGTAACGACCAAGCCGTCATATCCGACCGGACAGGATTATATCCTTACCGGACAGGATCCGGTGTTTATGGTTGAGGTAGAGAAGGCGGACCTGCCGGAGGCAGTTGCGGATGCAGATGAGAAGACGATTAAGAGTGCGATCCTCGGACATTATATCTGTGACTACGGTAAGCCGGATTATTTACCGGGTGAGAATTACCGGATCGGAATTGATACAAAGAATGAAGACCTGTTAAATAATCTGAAAAACTATACTCTGGAAGTGACAGAAGGAACCTTGGTTGTAAAGCAGGAGAATCCGGTATATCAGGATGACTATTTCATTTCAGGAAACCAGCTTGCAAACAATAAGTGGTATTATCGGACGAATCCGGAAGTGATGGCGACCGGTATTCATTACGATATGGTATATCTGACGAATGATCCGACAACAATTGCCAGAACTTATGAACCGGGGCTGTTTGTACAGCGTGGTATTGTTACAGAGGAAATGTGCAGTGCAAATAACACGCTGTATGTACAGCTGGCAAACAGTACGACCAAGGCAGTAACCGCAATCGCAAAGCTGGAGATCTATGTGGATGTTACGGCACCGGAGATTGATACGGATCAGATCGTTGTAAAGACCGTAAATTCATCCGGACTCAGCAAGATTGGTAACTTCTTAAGCTTTGGCAATTTCTTCCGGGAGAATCTGGAGATCACAGTGCCGGTTACAGATGCATTAAGCGGTACGGATAAGTTGATTTATTATCTGGATGGTGATGAGAACGGAACAGAAGTGGCTATTATCAATGGGACGGCTGTTTTCCGGGTTAATGTAAAATATAAGGGAACGATTGCACTGAAGGCAAGTGATCTTGCCGGCAATGTATCGGATAAAGCGGATATAATCGGTGTTGACGGTTCAAACTACTGGGTAGTAGAGGATGAAACTCCGGATCTGACGGTGACGGCTAAGGATGCAGAGGGTAACAGCGTATATGAAGGAGAGAACTATTTCTACAAGACCGTAAGCCTGACTGCAGAAGTACAGGATATGGATGCAGGTGTAGCATACATTGAATGGACAATTACCAGAAACGGAACCGTGATTGCGGATGCTGAAAAGGAACTGGTAAAGGATCAGAGTCAGATTATTAATAATGAAACATTCCGGCGGACGATTACCGAAAGCGGAAGCTATGAAGTAATGGTGACAGCATATGATAATGCAGGAAACTGCACAAAACTGTCAAACCCGGTTGCATTTGTGGTAGACGGAACTGCACCGGTGATTCAGATCAGCCCGGAGAATTATGATCAGAACTGGGCAACAAAGAAGACAATTACCTTTACGGTAACGGATACAGAAAGCGGTGTGGATATGCTGACTCTGAAGGATGCAGACGGTGCTTATCCATACAATAAGGTAGAAGGAAAAGAAGATACGTACACATTTGATGTAACAAAGAAGGGTACGTATACGATCAAGGCTATTGACCGTGCAGGTAACAGCAGCGAGCTGCCACTTACATTTGAGAAGGTTTCTTCGGAGGTACCGGCGGATCCGGTACTGACAGTGACTCCTGAGCTGAGTGAGGGACAGAGCTGGCATACAGAGAATCCGACAATTCAGATTACAGAGCCGGAGGAGACCCCGGATGGTACGAAGATCAATGCTTACTATCATTTATGGAAGGAAGGCACCGAGGAACCGTATCAGTATGAGCGGGTTGCGGATGCATTTAACCTTCCGGAAGAGGGTATCTGGAATATCCGGGTATGGGCAGAGTCAGAATCCGGTATGAAGAATTCCGGTGAAGGATTATATCAGATCTGTTATGATGAGACGGCTCCGGCAATTACAGAGATTCAGTCCGGTGGAAACGGCAATAACAGTGTGATCTCGTTCAAGGTACAGGAGAAGGTCAGCGGATTAAGCAGCCTGGAGGTCGTTTATAACGATACGGATACCAGAAAGCTGGCATTTACAAAGGAATCCGACGGCACCTACTCTGCAAGCTTTACGGCAGCAATGAAAGGAAGCTATGTGATTCATGCTACGGACCTGGCAGGCAATGTTGGGGTAGCGGATGCGTTCCAGCCGATGAAGATCGTTGTGACCGGAGTGACCGGAAATGCGACAAGTGGTATGGTGATCAGTGGTAAGGTATATGCGGGAACCTTTGAAGTATCCGGTGTTTCACTGGCATATGGACTTGCAGATACCGGTAAGGCAGATCAGAAGCCGGGCAGCTTTGTGGTAACAACGGATGTATATGGTAACAAAGCATTTACAGCAAAATTAAATAAATTAGAAGCAGATTCACGGTATCTGTTTACGGTAAAGGCAATCGCACAGGATGGACAGAGCTGTGATTATACAGGAACCTTCCAGACCGGCGGAACCAAGGCACAGGGAATTACAATTGCCGGTACGGTTGTGGATGAGACACTGGATGCAACCGATAAATCACCGATCGCAGTTGTTCTTTATAACGGAAATGACATTGTACAGTCCAAGAATGTAAAGAATGGTGACAACTTCATGTTTACCAATGTCGCAAACGGCAGCTATACCGTACAGGCAGTCAATGATAATCGTGCAGCCAGTGAAGGTGTAGTCATTCAGAATCAGACGGTGATCGAGCCGGTTTCAGCGATCGAGCTGGTATTAAAGAGTGGTCAGGCAACATCTGTGGAATATGCAGATGAGACAACACCAAGAGTCAGCGTGATCGGTCTTGAAAATATTTTTGAAGACAGTACAAACTTCGGAAGTCCGGCAGATTACAGTGTCATTGAATCCGGCGGTATCATTGAATTCTGTATGAAGGTCAATGGACTGTCCGAGTCCGAGATTCCGGAATCAGATCGTGTAGCATTGAACCGGAAGATGAAGAAGGGCGAGACGCTGGGAATGGGTCTGGATTTATCAATATGGAAGAGAAGCATCGGAGCCTATGGTGTTATTTCAGAAAAACAGGTAACATCAATTGCAGGTGGTAAGACATTACGGATCGTGATTCCGTTAAGCAGTGAGCTGGCATCCCATGATAATTTAAGTGTGATCCGAATCCATGATAATACGGCAGAACGACTGACGGATCTGGATACGAATCCGAATACTTATACGATTGAAAGTGCATTGTTCTCAACCTATGCAGTTGTATATTCCGATACGACAACGACAGATACGGCTACAGATGATACAGCTACAACAGCAACGGATAACACAGCAGCATCGACGGAGGCGACTACAGAGCAGCCATCCACAGGCGGACAGACGGATACAGAAGCTTCCACAAGAGATATATCTGTAACACCGAAGAGTACAAACATTTCATTACAGTCCGGTAAAAACGGTTCATCACCACAGACCGGTGATGCGACACCGATTGTATGGATCAGTATTCTCGGCCTGGCAGCGGCAGGACTTGGCTTTGGAATTTGTAAGAAAAAACAACCATAACTTACCATAATACTTTAAGAAATCCGGAAGATACTATAAGTAAGACAACAAGCAATTCAGAAACTGAAATTCAGTCTTTGAATTGCCGGAGGTCTTAAAATAAAAAGTATCGATGGAGGTAAAAGTTATGTCTAGCAAATATTCAAAGAGTGAAGCAATGAACCGTTTTAAGATGGAGTGTGCATCAGAGGTTGGTGTAGACTTAAAGCAGGGTTACAATGGTGACTTAACATCCAGACAGAATGGTTCTGTTGGTGGTCAGATGACTAAGAAGCTGGTAGAGGCTCAGATGAAGTCAATGGCTAACAAGTAATCAGCTATCCTGTAGTATACAAATTAATCTGAAATAAAAGAGGGCGTCTGGAGATATCTGTATCTTCAGACGCTTTTTATTTCAAAACACTGGACATATGGAAGATGGTTGTGCTATAATTTAGTGATTAGTGGGCTTGGGCCCGTTTAAACATGCAAAGTAACGTTTACAAGGAGGACGTAATAAAATGAGTTACACAGTGGAGAAGTTAGACAAGAATATGGCTAAGATTACAATCGAGGTGCCAGCTGAAGAATTTGAGAAGGCAATGACAACTTCTTATAATAAGCAGAAGAGTAAGATTTCCGTTCCTGGATTTCGTAAGGGTAAGGTGCCAATGGCATTTTTAGAGAAGCTTTACGGACCGGCAATGTTCTATGAGGATGCAGCAAATATCTGTATTCAGGATGCTTATCCACGTGAGATGGCAGAGAGCGATCTGGAAGTAGTATCCAGACCAACTGTTGATGTAGTTCAGATGGAGAAGGGTAAGAACTTTATCTTTACAGCAGAAGTAGCATTAAAGCCGGAAGTAACTCTGGGTGACTACAAGGGTATCGAAGTTGAGAAGAAGGCAGTAGAAGTAACAGATGAGGATATGGAAGCAGAGCTGAAGCGTATCCAGCAGCAGAATTCCAGAAGTATAGATGTAACTGACCGTGCTACACAGATGGATGATGAAGTAACGATCGACTTTGAAGGATTTGTTGATGGTGTTGCATTTGAAGGCGGTAAGGGAAGCGATTATCCGTTAAAGCTGGGTTCTCATTCTTTCATTGATACATTTGAGGATCAGCTGGTTGGCAAGAACATCGGTGATGAAGTAGAAGTAAATGTAACCTTCCCTGAGGATTATCAGGCAGAAGAGCTTGCAGGTAAGCCGGCAATGTTCAAGGTTAATGTTAAGGCAATCCGTGCTACAGAGCTTCCGGAGTTAGATGATGAATTCGCAAGTGAAGCATCTGAGTTCGATACCATGGATGAATATAAGGAAGATATTAAGAAGAACCTGCTTGCTAAGAAAGAGTCTGAGGCAAAGCGTGAAAAAGAGGGCAAGGTTATCGACAAGATCGTAGAGAATGCAACGATGGAGATTCCGGATGCTATGGTAGAAATGCAGCAGGAGCAGATGGTAGATGAGTTTGCACAGCGCTTAAGCTATCAGGGACTGAAGTTAGAGCAGTATTTACAGTTTACCGGCATGGATATGGATGCATTCAAGGAGCAGTGCAAGCCGGAAGCATTACGTAGAATTGAGTCACGTCTTGTATTAGAAGCAATCGCAGATGCAGAAGCAATTGAAGTATCAGCAGAGGATGTTGATAAGGAGCTGGAGAACATGGCTTCTATGTACCAGATGGAACTGGAGAAATTAAAGGAAGTAATCGGAGAGCATGAGACAGATTCTATTAAGAAGGACATTGCGATCCAGAAAGCAGTTGACCTGGTAGTAGAGGCTGCAAAAGAGGTTTAATCATTAGACCTTTATATAAGGAGGTAAGTTTATGAGTTTA
This sequence comes from uncultured Clostridium sp., assembly GCA_902464345.1. GTDB lineage: Bacteria > Bacillota > Clostridia > Lachnospirales > Lachnospiraceae > CAG-632. Next base: position 6,837 of record CABQJA010000045.1, on the reverse strand, counting down.
GTACCTTATGTCATTGAGCAGACAGGCAGGGGCGAACGTTCTTATGATATTTATTCGCGTCTGTTAAAGGACAGAATTATATTTCTTGGTGAAGAGGTAAATGACACAACAGCAAGTCTGGTAATTGCACAGTTACTGTTTCTGGAGTCTGAGGATCCGTCAAAGGATATCAGTCTTTATATTAACAGTCCGGGTGGTTCTGTTTCGGCTGGTTTCGGTATTTATGATACCATGCAGTACATTAAGTGCGATGTATCAACAATCTGTTGCGGCATGGCTGCCAGCATGGGTGCATTCTTACTGGCCGGTGGTACACCGGGTAAACGTATGGCACTTCCGAACGCAGAGATCATGATCCATCAGCCAATGGGTGGAATGCCGAGCGGAAGTCAGGCAAGTGATATGCAGATTACTACAGAGCATATATTAAAAACAAAGCGTAAGATTAATGAAATTCTTGCAAAAGAAACCGGAAAATCAATCGAAATACTTGAGAGAGACACGGATCGTGATAATTGGCTGAGCGCAGAGGAAGCTAAGGAATATGGATTGATCGACCAGGTTATTTCCGGTCGTCAGTAGTGTATCAAATTTGATTGAGGTGACTAAATGGCAAATCGAAGTGATGAAAGAAAGCCTTTGAAGTGTTCGTTTTGTAATAAGCCGGAGGATCGGGTTCGCAAACTGATCGCAGGTCCTTCCGCATATATCTGTGACGAATGCATCGAAGTGTGTTATGAAATCATTCAGGAAGAACTGGAAGAGGTTGCGGATACAGAGATTAATCTGTTAAGGCCGAAGGAGATCAAGGCATTTCTGGATGATTATGTAATCGGACAGGAGCAGGCAAAGAAGGTTTTGTCGGTTGCAGTTTACAATCACTATAAACGAATTTTATCCGAGAAGGATTTTGAAGTTGAATTACAGAAGAGTAATATCATTATGGTAGGTCCGACCGGTTCCGGTAAGACGTATCTGGCACAGACACTGGCAAAGCTGTTAAATGTACCGTTTGCGATCGCAGATGCGACTGCATTGACAGAGGCCGGTTATGTAGGTGAGGATGTTGAGAATATTCTTCTGAAGCTGATACAGGCAGCGGATTTTGATATTGAACGTGCAGAGCACGGAATCATTTATATTGATGAGATTGACAAGATTTCCAAGAAATCCGAGAATGTATCCATTACCAGAGATGTATCCGGTGAAGGTGTACAACAGGCACTTTTAAAGATTATTGAGGGTACGGTTGCGTCTGTTCCGCCACAGGGTGGAAGAAAGCATCCGCATCAGGAGCTGATCCAGATAGATACGACCAATATCCTGTTTATCTGCGGTGGTGCGTTTGACGGCATGGATAAGATCATTGAGAACCGGATCGGTCAGAAGGCGATCGGTTTCAATGCGGAAGTGCAGAAGAATGAGGAGCCGAATGTAGGAGAACTGTTAAAGCAGATTCTTCCGCAGGATTATGTAAAATATGGTCTGATTCCGGAGTTTGTAGGACGTGTACCGGTCACGGTTACACTTGATATGCTGGATGAGGAAGCACTGGTTCGGATTCTGGAGGAACCAAAGAGCTCACTGGTAAAGCAGTATCAGAAATTGTTTGAAATGGATGGCGTTGATCTGGAATTTCAGCCGGAGGCATTACGGGCTATGGCAGCAAAGGCTATGGAACGGAATACCGGTGCCAGAGGCTTGCGTGCAATTATGGAAGATGTTGTTATGGATCTGATGTACGAGATCCCATCCGACGATCATATTACAAAGTGCACGATCACAAAGGATATGGTAGAGAATGCCGGAGAGCCGGAGCTTGAGTATTCTGAGAGACCGGTTGCGAAGAAGACACTTTTGCAGCAGCACTTGAAGAAAAACAGTGGAGAAATTGCATAAATAGAATGCATAAATAGATTGTGCCGGGACTTGTTCCCGGCACACTGTTTACATGGAAACTTAATGGAAACAGAAGGTGAAGAAGAATGAAAGAACAATGTACAATACCTATGGTTGCATTGCGGGGAATCGTAATCCTGCCGCATACAACTGTACATTTTGATATAAGCCGCACAGAGTCCATTGAAGCGGTTAAGGCGGCAATGGGGGGCAATCAGGAGCTGTTTGCGGTGACACAGCTGGACAAGGATAACTCTCAGGGCTTTGGTATGGAGAGTCTGCAGAAGATCGGATGTCTGGTAAGGGTTCAACAGATGGTGAAGCTTCCGAAGAATATTGTCCGGGTGCTGGTAGAAGGTGTGGCAAGGGCAGAGCTGTTTGATTTTGAAGAACGGAACGGCTATCTTCTGGCTGAGGTGCAGGCATGGAAGGACCGGGAGCTGGTACCGGAGCAGGAATATGCCTACTGTACCAGCCTGATGGAGGAGGTTCGGGCCTGCTATGACGCAGGAATGAATCTGACACCACTGGCGCTGCGTAAGCTGACACGGATCCGGGAAGCCGGAGTTTTAATTGATACACTGGCAGAACAGCTGCCTCTGGCATATGAGAAACGGCAACAGATTCTTGATATTCCGGATATTGAGAACCGGTGTGTGGCAATGCTGAAAATCCTGCATAGTGAAGCAGAAATATATCAGATCCGCAAGGAGCTGCAGGAGCAGCTGAAGACCATTGTAGAGAAAAATCAGCGAGAATATGTACTGCGGGAGCAGCAGAAGCTGATACAGGAAGAGCTGGGAGATCGAGATTCGACCAGCGATATTGAGGAATACCGGGAGCGGTTAGCGAAGCTGCAGGCACCGGAGGAAGTAGAAGAGAAGTTAAAGAAGGAGATTAAACGTCTGGAAGGAATTCCGGTCACCTCTTCCGAGTCTACGGTAGCAAGAACTTACATTGAGACACTGCTGGATTATCCATGGAGTCAGGCAACAGAGGATAACCGTGATATCCGGCAGGCAGAGGCCGTCTTAAATGCAGATCATTACGGACTCGATAAGATAAAGGAGCGGATTCTGGACTCCCTTGCAGTACGTAACATGGTTGCGGAAGGAGACAGTCCGATTCTGTGTCTGGTAGGCCCGCCGGGAACCGGTAAAACCTCGATCGCACGCTCCATCGCTTCTGCGGTAAATAAGAAATATATTCGGATTTCGCTTGGCGGTGTGCGGGATGAAGCAGAGATCAGAGGGCACAGAAAGACCTATATCGGAGCAATGCCTGGGCGGATCGCATCTGCCATTATGAAGGCAGGCGTGAACAATCCGCTGATGCTGTTGGACGAAGTGGATAAGCTGGGAAACGATTATAAGGGAGATCCGGCGTCTGCACTGCTTGAGGTCCTGGATTCGGAGCAGAATTGCAGATTTGTGGATCATTATTTTGAGGTTCCGATTGATTTAAGTCATATTCTGTTCGTGGCTACGGCAAATGATGCCAGTCAGATTCCAAAGCCGTTGTTAGATCGAATGGAGATCATTGAGGTGTCCGGGTATACACAGAATGAGAAGTTCCATATTGCGAAAGAGTTTCTGGTCAGCAAGCAGCGGAAAAAGCATGGTTTAAAGGCATCCCAGCTGACGATCAGTGACAGGGCGATCGACCGGATCATTGAGGAATATACCAGAGAAGCCGGTGTGCGGGAGCTGGAGCGTCAGATTGCCAAGCTATGCAGGAAGGCGGATCGTGTGATTGCGGAAGGCGAAAAGAAATCTCTGCGTATTTCAGAACGCAATCTGGAGGAGTATCTCGGAACACCGAGGTATGAGGCAGAGGACTGGGATGTAAGCGCAAAGATTGGAGAAGTAACAGGCCTCGCATGGACGAGTGTCGGTGGTGACACCCTGACGATAGAAGTAAATCTGGTGCCGGGAACCGGTAAGCTGGAGCTGACCGGAAACCTCGGAGATGTTATGAAGGAATCTGCAAAGATTGCGCTGACCTATGTAAGATCCAGATTGAAGAAGCAGGAGTTTGAAAAACAGGATATCCATATTCATGTACCGGAGGGAGCGGTTCCGAAGGACGGACCGTCGGCCGGTATCACACTGGCAACGGCTATCTATTCGGCAGCAACCGGGAAACGGGTCAGAGGCGATGTCGCTATGACAGGAGAAGTTACCCTGCGGGGCAAGGTATTGCCGATCGGAGGACTGAAGGAGAAGCTTCTGGCGGCGAAGACGCATGGAATAAAAGAAGTTCTGGTGCCGGAACGAAACCGGAGAAATGTGGCAGAGCTTGACAGCGAGATTACGGAGGGAATGCTGATTACATTTGTTTCTGATATGGATACCGTGTTAAAGCGTGCAATTGATACAAAATAGACAGTGGTTTGTTGGAGGTTGAAATGGTAATTAAAAGTGTAAATCTGGAAACCGTATGTGGTATTACAAGTAAGCTTCCGGAAAATCAGTTTCCGGAGGCTGCATTTGCAGGGAAATCCAATGTAGGAAAGTCTTCCCTGATCAATGCTCTGATGAATCGAAAGTCTTATGCAAGAACATCATCACAGCCGGGCAAGACACAGACGATTAATTTTTATAACATTAATGAAGCATTTTATTATGTGGATCTTCCGGGCTATGGGTATGCGAAGGTGTCTGCGGAAATTAAGGCAAAGTGGGGGAAACTGATCGAGCGGTATCTGCATTCCTCCAGGCAGCTGCGATTGGTATTTCTTCTGGTGGATATCAGACATGAGCCGTCGGAAAATGATTGCATTATGTATAACTGGATCGTGGATAACGGATTTCATCCGGTGATCATAGCAACGAAGCTGGATAAGATTAAAAGAAGCCAGACGCAGAAGCAATTGAAAATCATTCGTGAGAAATTAAAAACAGTACCGGGAACCCCGATCATCCCGTTCTCTGCAGAAACGAAGCAGGGAAGGGATGAAATATGGGAATTGATCGATGAATTTCTAATTCAGGTCCCAGAGCTGGTGGACTAGATAATCATAAATCGTATTACTTTTTTCCTGCCAGGTGTCACAGATCATGGTAGCCTGATCCAGAGTCGGAACGTTCAGCTTGATATCAAGCAAAGTTTCGCTGTGCTCCAGAATGGTACACTGGACCGTATACTCATTACGCTTGGCAGGATAATAGGTTGCAAATATTTCTACTTCATTTCGAAGATTGATCTTCTCAGCCTCAAAATATGCATAGACATCATCCTTGATCGCAGAAGAGATCTTATAATCAAAAAGATCAAGGGCTTCTTTGCCATCATCGGTCAGATGGAACTGCGTCGTGTTCCGGATCAGTTCCGAACGGATGAAGCCCGCATCCTCCAATTCACTTAAGGCCTGCTGAAAATTGAAATAATTCGTATAACCTTTATCGAGAATAAACTGAGACAACTGGGAGGTTGTCAAAGGGAAATCGACCCGGTCCAACATAAAGAGAATAATTAATTTGTATAATGTAAGACGGTTGTCTGACATAGTAACACTCCTTTAGATATTGGCTTTGACTGCGGCAGCGACAACATCGGCGATTCTTGGGTCAAAGGCCTTCGGCATGATGTTATCTGCATTCAGCTCTTCGACCGGAACAAGATCTGCAATCGCATTCGCGGCAGCCAGCTTCATTTCTTCTGTGATCTGACGGGCATGACCTTCCAATGCACCCTTGAAAATGCCAGGGAAAGCAACCACATTGTTAACCTGATTCGGGAAATCGGAACGACCGGTACCGACAATCTTAGCACCAGCAGCTTTCGCAACATCCGGCATGATTTCAGGAACCGGATTCGCCATAGCGAAGAGGATCGCATCCCGATTCATGGAAGCGACCATTTCCGGAGTGACGATATTCGGTGCGGAAACACCGATGAAGATATCGGCACCGACCAAAGCGTCTGCCAGAGAACCATCCTGTTCCTCTAAATTGGTGATCTCACACATCTTTTCCTGCATCCAGTTCATATTCGGAGTATGACGGTTTAACATGCCGACCTTATCACAAAGGATCAGATGCCGAAAGCCGTAGCGGAGTAGCAGTCTGGCGATTGCGATTCCTGCAGAGCCGGCTCCGTTTACAACGACCTTGCAATCCTCCTTCTTCTTACCGGTGACCTTAAGGCCGTTGATAATACCGGCTAATACAACGATGGCGGTTCCGTGCTGGTCATCATGGAAGACCGGAATATCCAGGGCTTCTTTTAAACGTTCTTCTATTTCAAAACACCGGGGAGCAGAAATGTCCTCCAGATTGATTCCTCCGAAAACAGGAGCAATGCGGATGACAGACTGAATGATTTCCTCAGTATCCTGTGTATCAAGACAGATCGGGACGGCGTTTACATTGCCAAACTCCTTGAATAAGACAGCCTTTCCCTCCATAACCGGGATAGCAGCACTGGCACCGATGTTTCCGAGACCAAGAACTGCACTGCCGTCAGATACAACTGCAATGGTATTGGCCTTTCCGGTATACAGATAAACCTTGGAAGGATCCTTGGCAATTTCACGGCATGGCTCTGCAACGCCGGGTGTATAGGCCAGGGACAGATCCTCTGCAGTTTTTACGGAGCATTTTGATTTGGTTTCGATTTTTCCGTTCCATTCTTCGTGGAGCTTTAAAGCTTTTTCATAAACATCCATTGTACATATTCATCCTTATCTGTTAGATTTTGTTGAAAATAAGTCAATCAAATTTAACTATAGCACCTGAGGAAAATCACTGCAAGCACTAATCATGAAAAATAGAAAAAAAGGCTTTACCGGTCTGGGGAGTTATGATATAATGCAACTAAATTATTATTCTAAAGCTCATATTTCTGTTAAGAACATATTAGAACTTTTAAAAATATGAATTAGCCTATTTAATAAATTAAAAAGAAAGAACCCAAAATGATTATATTTGCATATAG
>CABQJA010000044.1 GCA_902464345.1 uncultured Clostridium sp. | reverse complement strand
AAACGGGAGGTTTTATCGCAGCAGATTCATCCGCCGCTTGTAATCTCCGTAAACCCGGTTGAGCAGGAAGCATTGCGGAAGAACATGGACTTCTTTGAGCAGATGGGCTTTCAGATTGAGAGCTTTGGCGGAAACGAATACATGCTTCGTGCAGTTCCATTAGAAACCTATGGTCTGGCGGCGCAGGATATTTTTATTGATTTTGTAGACTCGCTGACAGAAGAGGGCAATCATCTGAATATGGATCTTTTTATTTATAAGATCGCAACCATGGCATGTAAGGCTGCGGTAAAGGGCAATATGAAGCTTTCCTTTGCGGAAGCAGATGCTCTGATCGATCAGTTATTACAGCTGGATAATCCATATAATTGCCCACATGGCAGACCAACCATTATAGCCATGACGGAAACAGAGCTTGAAAAGAAATTCCGTCGAATCCAGAATTGACAGGAAATGAAACAGATATGAAACAGGAATATCAAACGAAAAAACCATTAATAATACTGACCGGTCCGACTGCTGTCGGGAAAACAAAGCTTTCCATTGAGCTGGCGAAGGCTGTGAACGGGCAGATGATTTCTGCGGATTCCATGCAGGTGTACCGACATATGGATATTGGCACCGCCAAGATACGCCCTGAAGAAATGCAGGGCATTCCACATTATCTGATCGATGTGCTGGACCCGTGGGAAGCTTTTGATGTTGTTCGATTTCAGGCAATGGCAAAAGAAGCACTGGATAAGATCTATGCTGCAGGTGCAATTCCGATTGTAGTCGGCGGTACCGGATTTTATATTCAGGCATTGCTATATGATATTGATTTCGATGAGAATGATTCGGAAACCGATTACCGGGCAGAGCTTCAGACGTTTGCAGATCAGCATGGAGCCGGGGCACTTCATGACCGGCTTCGTCAGGTGGATGAGAAGTCTGCTCTTATGATCCATCCAAACAACGTCAAGCGTGTCATCCGGGCACTGGAGTTTTATCACCAGACAGGCACAAGAATATCCGAGCATAACGAAACACAACGGCAGAAGGAGTCACCTTACCGGTTTGTTTATTTTGTGCTTGATGATGAGCGGGAGCGGATTTATCAGCGGATCGACCAACGGATCGATCAGATGCTGGAGCAGGGCCTGGTCGCAGAGGTAAAACAATTGCGGGATATGGGATGTACCAGAGATATGGTTTCCATGCAGGGACTCGGCTATAAAGAAATTCTGGCCTATCTGGATGGTGAATGCACCCTTGAAGAAGCGGTTTATATTCTGAAGCGTGACACCAGACATTTTGCCAAACGGCAGCTGACCTGGTTCCGAAGAGAGCAGGAGGTCCGCTGGATCGAGCGGCAGGAGTATCCGGATGAAACGGCTATGCTGCAGGCCATGCTATCACAGCTTCCGGCTGAATTCTTACAAAATAATTACAGTTTTTAAAAGCAAATTTACAAACAGACCGGAATGATAAATAATAGTCCGGTATCAGGAAATAATGGAGTAATATAATGAAAAAAGCAGATATTTATGAAATGTATCATCATATGGGGATCAGTCAGGAGGTTTTTGACCGATGCCAGGAAGCGGAGGATTGTCTGACGGAGCGTTTTGCGGAAATTGACCGGATTGCCGAATATAATCAGGCAAAGGTACTTTATGCCATGCAGAAGAATCAGCTGAGCGAAGCCCATTTATATCCGTCTACCGGATATGGCTATAACGATATCGGTCGTGATACTCTGGAAAAAATCTATGCGGATATTTTCCATACAGAGGATGCACTGGTTCGTTCGCAGATCACATGCGGAACTCACGCATTGCATATTGCACTTGCAGGAAATCTGCGGCCGGGTGATGAAATCCTGTCGCCGGTCGGAAAGCCATATGATACTCTGGATGAGATTATCGGTATCCGGCCATCCACGGGTTCATTAGCCGAGTACGGCGTTACCTACCGACAGGTGGACCTGCTGGAAAATGGTGATTTTGACTGGGATGGAATCCGGAATGCGATGAACGAGCATACACACTTGATTGAGATCCAGCGTTCCAAAGGGTATGCAACCAGACCGACGCTTTCCGTAGAGCGAATCGGGGAACTGATTGCATTTATAAAGGACATTAAGCCGGACGTTGTCTGCATGGTTGATAACTGTTACGGTGAATTTGTAGAAACGATAGAGCCTTCCGATGTCGGTGCTGATATGGTAGTCGGTTCGCTGATCAAAAATCCGGGTGGCGGTCTGGCTCCGATTGGTGGCTATATTGCCGGAACCAGAGAATGTGTAGAACGGGCGGCGTATCGTCTGACTGCACCGGGACTCGGAAAAGAACTGGGTGCCAGCCTTGGCGTTACGGCTTCCTTTATTCAGGGACTTTTTCTGGCACCGACCGTTACGGCAGCGGCCCTGAAGGGTGCCATTCTGGCTGCTAATATTTATGAAAAACTGGGATATCATGCGATTCCAAATGCAACGGAACCACGGTATGATATTATTCAGGCAATTGAATTCGGACAGCCGGAGCTTCTGATCGCATTTTGTGAAGGAATTCAGGCTGCAGCACCGGTAGACAGCTATGTAACACCGACACCATGGGCAATGCCGGGATATGACAGCGATGTGATCATGGCAGCCGGAACCTTTGTGTCCGGAGCCTCTATCGAATTATCCGCAGATGGTCCGGTGAAACCGCCATATGCGGTATATTTTCAGGGCGGACTCACCTATCCGCATGCCAAGCTTGGAATTATGATGTCCCTGCAGCGAATAGTTGATAAGGGTACCAAATTATGGTAAAGTAGTAACGCAAGTAAAGCAGAAGGAGGATTCCTGTATGGCAGGCGGTAATTTAGGCAAAAATAACTGGGCGCTGTTTCTGATGATTCTGGCTGGAATTGTAATCGGCGGATTCATCGGCTGGCTGACAAAGGATGTTGCTTTTTTGAGCTGGTTAAATTTCGGTCAGTCATTCGGACTGAGTAATCCAATCGTCTTAGACCTTGGAATAGTAGTTCTGACCTTTGGACTGACAATCAAAATTACAATCGGGGGCATTATCGGGGTGATCATCGGGGTTGTAATATATAAGTTACTTTAATAAAACAAAACGGAGTCCTTTTCAAAGCGGGAAAGGACAATATGAGAGAAAACATGAAGAATTTACCGGAATCGGAACGCCCGTATGAGCGTTGTGAACGGTATGGAGCAAAGGTTTTAACCGATGCCGAACTGCTTGCGGTGATCATTCGCAGCGGAAGTGCAGAGTTCAATTCCGTCCAGGTCGCAAGGCAGATTCTGGAAAAGGATCCGAATCATAAGAATCTGACCGGGTTATACTATCTCAGTAGGAAGCAGCTTCTGGAGATACCCGGAATCGGTTCTGTGAAGGCAACGCAGCTGCAGGCAATTGCAGAGCTTTCCAGACGAATGTCTGCCGTCAGTCTGGAGTCGGGAACGATATTGAAGCGGCCGGCAGCACTGGCAGAGTATTTTATGAATGAGCTGCGATACGAAGGGCAGGAGTGTGTCTATGCGGTATTTTTAGATCAGAAATGCAGCCTGATTCACTCACAAATGATTACGCGTGGAACCGTAAATGCATCCTTGATCTCGCCCAGAGAGATTTTCCTGGAGGCTTTGAACTGGAATGCAGTCTATCTGGTTCTGATTCATAATCATCCATCCGGGAATGTGTCACCCAGCCGGGAGGATCAGACCGTGACCGCACAGCTGAAGGAAGCGGGGACCATGATCGGGATTCCGCTCCTGGATCATATTATCGTAGGACATTCTGCATATTACAGCTTTGCGGAAACAGGAACATTATAAGATTACTTTATATAGAAAGAAGCAAAAGTATGAGATTTAATAATAAAAAGAGTATTCCACCTAAATATATATTATTGATTTTAACTATGGTATGTCTGCTTTTGATCGGTGCTTCTGTAGCATTTGAAGAGGTATTGACTCCATTGCGGTTTATCACCGGTATTACGATTACACCGATGCAGAAGGGAATCAATGCTGTCGGAAGCTGGGTAACGGATAAAATCGATATGCTTGCTGACATCCGGGATCTGCAGGCAGAGAATGAAGAACTGCGGTCTCAGCTCGATGCCTATCAGTCTGAGAATAAGATGATCATGTCCGATACCAATGAGTTAAATGATTTACGGAAGCTATATGAGCTGGACTCCCGGTATCCGGATTATGAGAAGGTGGCAGCGAATGTAATCTCAAAGGATAGCGGAAACTGGTTTGATACATTTATTCTGGATAAAGGCTCGAATGTCGGAATCCAGGTAGGCTGTAATGTCATGGCCGGCAACGGACTGGTCGGGATCGTAACAGAGGTGGGTCCTAATTATGCCAAGGTCCGGGCAATTATTGACGATAACAGCAATGTCAGCGCGATGTTTCTGACAAATTCCAGTCTGTGTAACGTGGTTGGCGATGAAAAGTATATGGACGAGGGTTATATCCGCGTGGAGCATATTGATAAGGATCTGGATGTATCAGAGGGAGATGAGCTTGTCACCTCCAATATCAGTGATAAGTTTCTTCCGGGCATTACGATCGGATATGTACAGAATCTGACTCTGGATTCCAATAATCTGACCATGTCGGCAGATCTGGTTCCGGCAGTGGATTTTGATAATATTCAGACCGTACTGGTCGTTCTTGATCTGAAACAGAGTGAAAAAGGAAATGAGTGATTACTGACATGCGTAGATTTTTGATTCAATTACTGATCATTTTAATATGCTTTTTATTGCAGACTGCTGTATTTCGGTATATAACCTTTGCAGATATTATTCCGAACGTACTTCTGATTCCGACAATGGCATTCGGAATGATGCGTGGACGGAGAGAAGGCATGGTTGTCGGTTTTATTTCCGGACTGCTGCTTGATATTTTCTATGGTGCCATGATCGGTCCGTATGCATTGTTATATATGTATCTCGGTTATATCAACGGCTTTTTCCACAGAGTCTACTATATGGAAGATCTGTTACTTCCGATGTTGATGTCCGGTGCCAATGATCTGGTATTTAGTTTGATCGTATATTTTGTATCATACCTGATGCGGAACCGACTGGATTTCGGATTCTATTTTCTGCATGTCATATTACCGGAGGTTATTTACACGATGCTGATAACACTCATCCTATATAAACCACTGGTAAAAATAAACCGCTGGCTGAAGGATAAAGAAGAAGGGATGGAAAACGGATGATTCGAGAATTATTTGGGGCAGTTAAGGATTTCCTGAAGGGCTATATGAGCCACCGCCTGTTTCCATTAACAATTATATTTTTTATTTTATGTGGTATTTTGGTGTACCGGTTGTTTGTTCTGCAGATCGTGGACGGACAGGAATATCTGGATAATTTTACGTATAAGCAGGAGCGGACGGTCACAGTTCCGGCTTCCCGCGGCATTATCTATGATAAGAACGGAAAAGAACTGGCTTATAATGAGATATCCTATTCGGTTACATTTGGAAACAGTGAACAGCTGGAGAGTAAGGCTGCCGAGCTGAAGATGGGTGAGGATGAACTGAAAAACCAGATCGTACATGAGACCATTCAGATTCTGGAACGGAACGGCGATCAGGTAATCTACAGTGATTTCCCGATTGCCATCGACTCCAATGGTAATCTGGGCTTTACGGTTGAAGGAAGTGCGTTGACCAGATTCCGGATGGAGGTTTATGCGGTCAGTAAAGAAGAGGATCTGAAGGAGCATAAGAATGCGACAGCAGAGGACATCTTCCAGTATCTTCGCAATAATAACAATGCGAAAAAGAACCGGAATTTCGATATTGCGGATGAATACTCGAAAGAGGATGCATTAAAGATCATGGCGGTCCGTTATTCGCTATGGCTGAATCGTTTCCAGCAGTATGTAACGGTCAAGATTGCATTAAATGTTTCCGAAGAAAGTATTGCTCAGATTTCGGAAAGCAAGGATGAACTGCTGGGTATGGATGTTCAAGTGGATTCCACCCGTGTCTATACAGACGCAAAATATTTTGCAAATATTATCGGGTACATCGGAAATATTTCCTCAGATGAGCTTGCGGAATATAATGCAAATCTAGCGGATGAGGATAAATATGTTTCTACCGATGTCGTCGGCAAGGCCGGGCTGGAATACGTTCTGGAGGATGAATTACGGGGACAGAAAGGTTCTCAGAATCTGTTTGTGGATAATATGGGACGTGTGCTGGAGGTCGTATCCAGCAGTGATGCGACAGCCGGAAATGATGTATATCTGTCCATTGACAGTGATCTGACAAAGTTCTGTTATGATGCTCTGGAACGGGAGCTGTCCGGAATTTTACTGGCACATTTGTCGGAGGGCAATTCCAGGGGTACCGAGAAAAATATTCTGATTCCGATCAATGATGTATATTTTGCATTGTTTGATAATAACACATTATCCATGGATCATATTCGTTCGGAGAGTGCAAGCAGCAATGAGCAGAGCTTTCTCAGCAGCTTTGAATCGAGTCAGTCCGGGGTTTTGTCAGCCGTTGAGAATGAATTGCTGAATTCGGATGTGGCGATGAAGGATTTATCAGAGGCAAATCAGGAATATATGCAATATGTTTATGAGATGCTGGTTGATAATAAGATTCTGGATGTAACCGTGATCCCGGATAATGATGATACGTATGTTGCATATAACACCAGCCAGACGATCGGACTGGGGGCTTATTTAAGATATGCGATCAACCAGAATGCAATTAATATTTCGAACTTTGAATTAAACAGTGATTATTATGATTCAGAAGAAATCTATAACGCACTGGTCAGCAATATCATCACAGAGTTGAAGCAGGATAGCGAATTCGACAAACTGGTCATCAAATATATGATACAATCAGGGGTGACAAGCGGAAGACAGATCTGTCTGATGTTATATGATCAGGGTGTTTTAAGTACCGAGGACGAAGATTATGCACCACTGGAAAGCGGACAGCTCAGCGCTTATACCTTTATGTACCGGAAAATCCAGAAAATCGAGATCACACCTGCACAGCTGGCACTGGACCCGTGTTCCGGCTCTGTGGTAGTAACAGATGTCAATACCGGCAAGGTTCTGGCTCTGGTCAGTTATCCAAGCTATGATAATAACCGGTTGACCAATACGATTGATACGGCATATTATATGAAACTGAATTCCGATAAGACAACCCCGATGTTTAACCGGGCGACCCAGCAACGTACAGCACCCGGTTCGACCTACAAGATGCTTACGACAGTTGCCGGTGTACAGGAGGGCGTTCTCGGACTGAATGAGTCCATCGCTACCCACGGCATCTTTACAGAGATCACACCGAGCCCACGATGCTGGATTTATCCCGGCAACCATGGCACGATCGATATTCCAAAGGCACTGGAGGTATCCTGCAACTATTTCTATTATGAGGTAGGTTACCGCCTGGGTCTGGACGGAACCGGTGGTTTTAATGAGCAGACGGGCCTGGAGCGATTGTCCAAATATGCAACCGTATTCGGCTTGGATCGGAAATCCGGTGTTGAGGTATCGGAGATCGACCCGATCGTATCAAACGACAGTCTGGTCCGTTCCTCAATCGGGCAGGGCAAAAACAGCTACACACCGGTTCAGCTTGCACGATATGTAAATACCATTGCAACACGCGGTGATTGCTATGATCTGTCATTGATCAGTGATATTAAGAATTATGAGGGTAACAGTGTCTATGATAAGGAGCCGGTTGTGACATCCCATCCGGAGATTTCATCCGCATTATGGGATTCCATCTACAGCGGTATGCGCCGGGTTGTTACAGATAATACAGCCGCAACCAGTCTGTTGAATCAGATGGATGTTGCCGTTGCCGGTAAGACCGGTACCGCACAGGAGGATCTGACAAGAGCCAACCATGCATTGTTTGTTTCATTTGCACCATATGAGAAGCCGGAGATCACGGTCACAACGGTTATTCCGTTCGGATATTCATCCGGAAATGCGGAAGAGCTGGCCAGCATGATCTACGCATATTATTTCCAGCCGGAATTACTGGAGAATCATACCGTATCCGGAAACAGTGTGCATACAGATTAATACTTGCCAAGGCTGACCGATATGGTATATATTGTTATTATATGTTTAAAGAATGTACATGGATGAGGTGACATCATGAAGGAACATGTATTAATAAAGGGAAACCGCTATGGAATTGTTCTGGTCTTAGATCCGGATGTTCCATTCGAGGATCTTCTGATCGAGATCGGAGTCCGCTTTGATGACTCCAGCAAATATTTTAACAGTAATGCACAGAGTGCCATTACATTTGAAGGCAGAGATTTATCCTCCGAAGAGATTGAACGGATTCTGGATCTGATCAAGAAACGGACAACCCTGCGGATTCCATATGTAATTGATAATAATAAAGAAACCGAAGAAAAGTTTCAACGGATCATTGAAGGACGACAGCAGGAGAATGCACCTGCTTCCGATGACGGTACACGTTATATTTATCCGGATCAGAATGATGGGTTGTTTTACAAGGGAACCCTTCGGTCCGGTCAGACACTGGAGTCTTCCGGAAGTCTGGTTATGATCGGAGATGTGAATCCGGGTGCAACCGTCATGTCGAACGGAAATATCATTATTCTCGGAAGTCTGAAGGGGACCGCGATAGCAGGAGCCGGTGGAAATAAAAACGCCTTTGTTCTTGCACTGGTTATGACCCCGATGCAGGTACAGATCGGTGACATTATCGGCCGGTCGCCGGATAAGCCGAAGAAACTGTTTGGCAATAAGAATATGGACGCACAGATTGCGTTTGTTGAAAATGATAATATTTATATCGAACCAGTTAGTAAATCGGTTCTGAATGATATTAATATATAATATGTAGCACGCTGATGCGTGCGTAGGTCCTCAATTAAAAATTGAGGACAAATAATGTAGTGCACTGATGTGCACGTAGGTCCTCAATTAAAAATTGAGGACAAATAATACCGGAGTGGAGGAATGAAACGTGAGTGAAGTAATCGTTATAACATCAGGAAAAGGTGGTGTCGGAAAGACTACAACTACTGCGAACGTAGGTACAGGTCTTGCCAAATTAAATAAGAAGGTTGTATTGATCGATACTGATATAGGTCTGCGTAATCTGGATGTTGTTATGGGTCTGGAGAACCGTATCGTATATAATCTGGTTGATGTCGTAGAAGGTAACTGCAGATACAAGCAGGCATTAATTAAAGATAAGCGTTATCCGAACCTGTTTCTGCTTCCGTCAGCTCAGACCAGAGATAAAACCTCTGTATCCCCGGAGCAGATGAAGAAGCTGGTAGATGAATTACGGGAAGAGTTTGATTACATACTGCTTGACTGCCCGGCAGGAATCGAGCAGGGATTTAAAAATGCAATTGCAGCTGCAGATCGTGCACTGGTTGTGACAACACCGGAAGTATCTGCAATCCGTGATGCCGACCGGATCATCGGTCTGTTAGAGGCGAATGAGATCAAGAAGATCAATCTGATCGTAAACAGAATCCGTATGGATATGGTAAAACGTGGTGACATGATGTCTATTGATGATGTTGTGGAGATTCTGGCAATTGACCTGATCGGTGCTGTACCGGATGATGAAAATATTGTTGTCTCTACGAACCAGGGCGAACCGCTGGTTGGCGATAATTCACTTCCGGGTAAGGCTTATATCAATATCTGCAAGAGAATCATGGGTGAAGATGTACCATATTTAGACTTATCAAATGATGGTTTCTTCAAGAAATTATCAAAGATTTTCAAGAAGTCTAATTAACGAAGGAGGGAACAGATTACTATGGGATTAAAAGAGCTGTTTTTTGGAAGGAAAAAGACCTCTGGAGATTATGCAAAAGACCGTCTGAAATTATTATTGGTATCGGATCGTGCGAATTGCTCACCAGATGTTATGGAGCAGATCAAAAACGAAATTATTCAGGTAATTTCAAAATATGTTGAAATCGATGCGTCCGGACTGGATATCCAGATCACCCAGACAGAGTCTGAGGGCGGAAATGGCAAGGTTCCGGCAATTTATGCGAATATTCCGATCAAGGAATTAAAGGCAAATAATACAAAAAAGTAGGAAGCATCACTTATGTTTAAGGGATATCGATTACGGGATTACAATTTCAAACTGGTAATACTGGTACTGATTGCAACTGTTTTTGGAACAATCGTAATCAACAGTGCAGACAGCTCCTATACGAATAAGCAGATTATAGGATTGATTGGCTGCCTGTGTGTAATGGCATTTCTTTCATTGTTTGACTACCATTATTTTTGTAAGCTGTGGCTGGTGATATACGGAATTAACCTGATCATGCTGATCGGACTGATTCCTTTTGGTAAAACCGTTAATAATGCAAAGCGCTGGTATGGTATCGGAAACTTCATGACCATTCAGCCATCCGAGTTCACCAAGCTGTTTATGATCATATGTATGGCAGTATTGCTGACAAAGCTGAAGGATAAGCTGAATACCTGGAAAAGTCTGTTGCTGATTGCCGTATTTTGTGCGCCGCCATTATTATTAATTCAGAAACAGCCGGATCTGTCTACGACAGTTGACATTTTTCTGGTTATGGTAGCCATGATCTATGTGACAGGGCTCAGTTATAAGCTGATTGGAATTGTGGCATTGATTCTGGTTCCGCTCAGCAGTGTATTTTTCTGGTATATCCAACAGCCGGGGCAGAAGCTCTTAAACGATTACCAGCTGGGACGAATCCTTGCATTCCGTTATCCGCAGGACTACGCATTAACGACAGGATATCAGCAGACAAATTCTGTCATGGCAATCGGCTCCGGAATGTTGACCGGCAAAGGCCTTACTTCAGATTCGCTGGCAACGGTTAAGGATGCCAATCTGATTTCCGAGCAGCAGACAGACTTTATTTTCTCGGTTGTCGGAGAAGAGCTGGGCTTTATCGGATGTGTGTTTATTATTGCAATTCTGCTGTTGATAGTGTTACAATGTATACGTATAGCAAGAAGGGCAGAGGATACCGAAGGAATGCTGATTGCTGCCGGTGTTGCTACGTTGATTTGTTTTCAGACATTTATAAATATTGGAGTTGCGACCCAGATATTACCAAATACCGGATTACCTTTACCGTTTGTAAGTTATGGGCTAAGCTCGCTATTGTCGAGTTGCGGTGGAATCGGGTTGGTACTGAATGTTGGTCTGCATAAAAAAAAGTATTGAGGTGAGCTTATGAATATAGGATTAATTGCACATGACAGCAAAAAGAAGCTGATGCAGAACTTTTGTATAGCTTATCGAGGAATTCTGTGCAAACACGACCTGTTTGCAACCGGTACTACCGGACGTTTGATCGAAGAGGTTACAAACTTAAATGTATACAAGTACTTAGCCGGACACTTAGGCGGTGAGCAGCAGTTAGGCTCACAGATTGAGAATAATGATTTGGATATGATGATCTTTTTACGAGATCCGCTGACACCCAAATCACATGAGATTGATGTAAATAACATTTTTCACTTATGCGATATGCATAACATACCGTTGGCAACCAATCTGGCGACTGCAGAGCTTTTGATCAAGGCTCTGGACCGTGGAGATCTGGAATGGCGGGATGTATACAGGTAAATGATAAAGCTGCCGGAGAACCTATCATCAGGCAGCTTTCTTCACGCATATCCATGGTGAAATAAGGAGGACGTATGAAACGTTATATCGCGCTGTTTTTCAGTGTAGTTTTATGTTTTGGAATGCTGACAGGCTGTCAGGAATACGAAATGACACCGGAAGCATCCAGTTATTTTCATATTGACAATAGCAGGGCTTATACAAGCACTCTGACCGAATCACCGATCATTAAGAGCAGTTTTGCATCTTCCTATGCGGTGATTCCATATGGAACCTATGATAACCGACCGTTTTCTTCTGCAGTTCTTTGCATCAATAATACAACGAACCAGATGATTCAGGCATCCAATCCGTTCGAGAAGATTTATCCGGCCAGTATCACGAAAATAATGACAGCCCTTCTGGTTCTGGAACAGGGACGTCTGGATGATACGGTTACAATTACGGAGGATATTGTATTAAATGATGCCCAGGCTGTTACCATCGGTTTAAAGGTCGGTGATACGCTGACTGTCAGCGAATTACTTCATGGGCTTCTGATCACTTCCGCGAATGACTGTGCAGTTGCTCTGGCACGTTATATTGCCGGAAATGAGGCTGATTTCGTAGAACAGATGAATCAGCGGGCAAAGGAGCTTGGTGCCACTCATACACACTTTGTAAATCCACATGGTCTTCATGACGAAAATCATTATACAACCGCTTATGATCTGTATCTGATTTTCCGGGAGGTCATCCAGCATCCGGAGTTTCAGGAGATTACCAGTACTGCGGAATATACCATCCAGTATACAGACGGTGAAGGAAATCCGGTGGAAATTCCGATTTCCAATTCCGATCTTTTCATTTCCGCGGGATATCCGCTGGAAGAGGGCATCACAGTAGTTGCTGGCAAGACCGGCACTACCAATGAGGCCGGCTGTTGTCTTATTGTGGAAGCAAAGGACAGCAAAGGACAGGATTATATTGCACTGGTATGTGGCGCACCTTACCGGGATTCTCTGTATTATCAGCTCCAGCAGGTACTGGATCAGATCGTTACAACCGATGAAATTAGCACAACTTCTTGTTGTACTTCCAATAAGGTTGTACTATAATTAGTGGTAGTGGATTTCTATAAGATGACAGGAGGATGTTGAATCATGATTCAAATTATAGCGGGTGACAAAGGTACAGGAAAGACAAAGGAATTGATAACGAAGGCAAATGATGCTGCATTATTAAGTGTATCACCGATCATATATCTGGATAAGAATAACAAGCATATGTATGAGCTTTCCAATCAAATCCGAATGATCAACGTATCCGACTTTCATATTGAGAATTTTCAGATGTTCTGCGGCTTTTTATATGGAATCGCATCACAGGATTATAATTTAAATGAAATCTATCTGGATGGCTTCCTGACAATTGCACATATCAGCAAGGAAGAGCTGGAGCAGGCTGTCAAGGCAATGTCCCTGTTCTCTGAATCTCAGGGAATCAATCTGGTGATCAGTGTATCCATGAGTGCCGATGAGATGCCGGATGCTGTGAAAGAACTTGTAACGGTTTCATTATAAGAATAATCTGGGACAGGTGATTTCCACCCGTCCCTTTTTGAACGTTTAAATCTAAATTCAGGAGTTTATAAATGAGTCAGAAGAAAGTTGTAAAACTTCATAATGTACCCAATCTGAATATCGGTGTAATCATCTTTGTACTCCTGTTTCTTTTCCTTGGAGTCCAGATTATACGCAGTCTGAATCAGAAGCATTATTCCATATACGAGGTTCAACGCAGTTATATGGACGATAATATCAGCGGTTCTGCCATCGCGCTTCGCAGCGAGACTCTGATTTCTACCGATGCATCCGGATATATCAATTATTATATCCGCAATGGAGAAAAGGTCGGAAAAAATGCCACGGTTTACACCCTGGATTCCACCGGTACGTTATCAGATATGATTTCTGAAGCTTCCGGAAATGACATTGTTCTATCAAGTGCAGGTTATGCAGAGGTTCAGAGTAATATCCGTGCTTTTCAGAGCTACTACTCGGATGTATCGTTTTCCGATGTATATGACTTTAAATATGAGCTGGATGGCGAGATCCTGGGGATTGCGAATACACAGGTTCTGGATTCCTTAACGGCTTCCGGTTCTATCGGTTCAACCTTTACACAGGTAAATGCGCCGGAAAGCGGTATGGTTACATATTATCAGGATGGATATGAGAATAAAAAACCATCTGACATTACAAA
This sequence comes from uncultured Clostridium sp., assembly GCA_902464345.1. Classification (GTDB taxonomy): domain Bacteria; phylum Bacillota; class Clostridia; order Lachnospirales; family Lachnospiraceae; genus CAG-632. Next base: position 338 of record CABQJA010000044.1, on the reverse strand, counting down.
TGATGATTTTGATACCACAAAGTATCAGCGTTCTTCTTTGAAAACGGGTGACGTATTGCAGGCGGGAAGTCCGGTTTACAAGCTGATTACCAGTGAAATATGGAATCTGGTATTGCCGTTATCTACGGAGGATGCCGAACGGCTGAAGGAAGATACCCGTGTTACGCTGAACATGCCGAATATTGCCAATGTTGTATATGGTGATATCGAAGTGATTCAGAATGGGGATGCTTATTTTGCCAATATTACACTGGACAAATTGCTGGTGAATTTCTGTAATGAACGCTATGTTCCGATCGAGATTGTAATGTCCAAGCGGGAGGGGCTGTCTGTTCCGA